>JBGSSQ010000446.1:0-5120 GCA_041736975.1 Gammaproteobacteria bacterium | reverse complement strand
TCTTCACAGCGGTCAAGTAGTTCATTGACACACTTTTGGCTGTTTTTAAATTGTTTTGCCATAGAGAGCACAGCCAGAGTAATAGATACTACACCGACTAGACCACTGACAACACCGGTAACAACAGAACCCAAAACAGTTAAAGCCCCGGTTGTTGAGATAACCGCTGCAGTTGCTCCCGCTATAGTCATAGCAGTTTGTCCTGCACCCAACCCATTGCTTACCGAATCCATTAATTCTCTTGGCAGCGCGGTGAGATACTGAGAAAAGTTTTTCAGGGAGGTCTCTTTTAGATTGCGAAGTCTGGTTAAATTGATTCGTTCAATACTTTTATGTTTCATGAGCCACCTCGTAAGTACTTATCAGCTATTATTGATTTGATAATGCTTATTATACACGCCCAATATTAAGGTTTTCTTAGTTGATGGTTGAAATGATAACCTTATGATCACCTGGTAGGGTATTTCGCTCTAAAGGAGTGTGGTTTGCCAATAAAATATGCTTTATTGGTGATATGATTGACAGTGCGCAGCTGGTTAGTTATCATTCAGCTTATTATAAACCAAAAACCGGGAGAAAAAGCATGCAAAACCCAGAGCAACACGTCACTGAGTGGAGCAATGATGCCCGACTTATAGGTACATTACATAGCGAATCGCATCGTCAAAATAACCTTCTGCTATCTTATGTTGTATATGAGTTTGTTATTCGAAACTTTAAATCACCCGATGGCAGGTTAAGCGTTAGCCTTGGTTCATCCTATACTGATTGGTTGGCTTTATTGGGTGGGCTTGGTAAACAATATAACCATATTAATGGGGTAGATCCTAAAACAGGTAAAGAGGTCACCGTCCAAGTGCTAAAAAAAATAGTCAAGGGAAAGGAAGTTCTTCAGTATTTTCCTGTTTTTGGAGAGGGTCTTTTCTCGACATGCCTAGTCATGAGGTTGTGTGGTGTGAAGCAATATACCGTTCCGGCCGTGGTGACTGATCAGCATGGTAGTCAAGTGAGTGTTATGGATGCTCGCAACGGTTGGGCACGTCGGGCACTGATTAAAACCTTGCTTCAAGTCGGTATCCCCCATATCACAATAAAGATAAACAACTACGTTAATGTAGCTTCCTACTCTGTTAAAGCAATGCATATCAATGATGATAATCAGTTACACAGACTGTGTGTGGTTAGCCATGATTTATTTGAGGAAGAAACCCACCTCAACATAGCACAAGGGGCAGTGCCTGCTGATGTTTATGAAAATATAGTTTCCAACAAAGATAAACAGTGTTACTTAGACATAATGTTTCCTGGCGCCAATAGGGCAGCTTTGCGAAATGGTTGTTTACAGTCAGGAAACTTAGACTCATTAGTTACACAGTGTCATTATGTACCTTTCTTGCTGATGTGTGCGGCACAAGCAGTAGCAGGGCAACCATCGGATATACCTGTTGGGGCTGTTAATGATTATTGTAAGGCGTTGTTGCTTTCAACACATGAAAAACCATTACAAGCGGCAGCATGCCAAGGCTTATTCAACATCAAAGAGCAACTAGAAGGAAGTGAGGTGTGCTCTCTGCTGATGCTTCGTACATTAAGTGAGGTTATAGTCAAGCTGAATGAGTATGACATAGATATTCTCAAAGATCTGCTATTACGCCCTTTTGGCTTGAAAGAATTGTTATCGAAGGATGCTTGTCATCGACCAGGGCCATGGCGTGTAGAGGGCTTTGCGCCACGCTTTTTTATGTCGATGCTGCATAAATATGAATCAGTCACTCGAGAGTATTCAGCAGACACGGCTATGGA
Organism: Gammaproteobacteria bacterium; assembly: GCA_041736975.1. Lineage (GTDB taxonomy): Bacteria > Pseudomonadota > Gammaproteobacteria > JAIEPX01 > JAIEPX01 > JAIEPX01. The sequence continues at coordinate 3,317 of JBGSSQ010000446.1, read as the reverse complement.
ATACTTAAGCGTTATGGTGATGGGGCCAGCAGAATTTGAAGAGCTCAAACAGCAATGTTCCACCAATAATATGCCAGAGCCATTGAGGGCGTTGGTTGATGCTATCCAACGAGGCGAATCACCTTTGCCAGCTTATCTACAAAATGAGGCGTTTAAAGCTCGCATGTCAGAGTTAGGTGTAGAGATAGCAGCGGATGTTGTGCCATCTCCGCAGAATAATAACAACCTATAACGATTTTGGCTGTTGGATCTTGAAAGAGGTCTCATCATTATCATCGGTGGACTGGTTGTCTAGATCAGTCTCGCTCGGTGGTTCAGCCAGTGATTTTCTGAATTGTCTCATCTTATTATCACTTTTAACGCTGAATGTTGGTTTTTCGCTTCTCTTAAAAACAGGCTCATCGGCTTTTTCTTTGCCCTTTTCGTTGCTAGGAGCAGGACCAGGCTGAGGGGGCTGAGAGGTGCCTTCTGCGGGCTGTGGTTGTGTTTTGAGCTGAATGATTTCGGCTTGTAGCTCGTGTATTTGTCTATTCAGGCGGACTAGTTCTTGCTCTTCTTCATTAAGTGGTGTGAACTCTGGGGCCTTCAGTAATAAACTGTCAGTTTTTTCCATTGGCTGATTATGTAAAACAGCTTCGGCTTCTTTAATAAAATTATTGGCATGCTCACAGGTTTTAGTGATGATGTTATCAGCTGATTGGATTTCTTTTTTGATGCGTAGATCACGTTTTTTGGTATGGTTGCTGTACCACACCGCTGCGCTAAACCCTATAGCTGTGAGTGCAAGTGCGGCAATAAGAACGCCTAGGCCGACGCCACCAGTACCCACGCTAACACCTACAAGGGCAGCAATTCCTACCACAAGTCCGAAGCCGGTGACGCCACCAGAGAAGGCGGTAAAGTATTTTTTTGCGTAATCTGCCGGTGTCATAAAGGAGCCTGCAAAAAGTTGTTTTTCAATGTAGTCTTTGGCTTCTTTTAATTCCGCATCAGTCAATACCGCTGATTTTACTTCCTCAATTGCAATCATGCCCGCTGTGGCGTCATCGGTTTCAGCAGGTGTTTCCATGACGGTGACTTTAGTAAGGTGCTCTTTTGCTTTTTCTTTAAATCGAAGCGAATAACTTTTCCAATTTTTTTCTGTGAATAGTCTATTCATTTTGTTTTTATTGTCGATTCCATGTATGAGTGCCAGCGATTTTTTAAATTCGTCTATGTCGTGGCTTAAGTCTAGATCATTTAATCCAACACTACTTTTCTTGTGTGCAACTAAAAGTTCAAAATATTGAGTTTCTACTTCTTTTTCTATGATTTTATAGAGGGCTTCTCGTTTATTAGTTCCATCAATTTTTTCGTTTTCAAGATATTCCTGAAAGTTCTTACCTTGTTCGCTAGCGCTCTCGAGATTTGAGCTATGCAAGCAGGCTAATTTCTCGTGAAAATTTTCACCTTGAAGTTGGCTGATTTTTTTCATCAGAGCTTGAAGGTTTTGTCTAAAGATTGCTTTTTCAATAGGATCGTGTGGTTGTTGTTGATCTACCACTGTAGCGATTTGCTCTTTGAAGGTGGCAAGTGATCTTTCGTGCCCATCTTTGAGCCTTTGTAGGCCTTGATTGATGGTTTCTGGAGACACATTTTCACCTGCAGGTAGCGCTGCACACAATTTTGCACAAAGTAAGCTTTCAATCACGCTCTCTTTTTCTTCTGGATTGAGCTTTACTGAGAGTGCTTCAGCATCTATCCCATAAATGTCACATAGTTTTTCAGTCAAGCTATTGCCTTTAACAGATGAGAGTGAAAACAACATTTTATCTATGGCATCGCTTTCAATGACATCGTATGCAGTGAGTTGATAGGCCACACTGGCAATCACTGTTTTGAGGTCTTTAACTTTTCCTTGTTTTATACCATCTCCCACTACGGCTTCTGTTGCTGCTTTGTTGGTTTCGTACTCTTTTTTTAAGCTAGAAACCCCAACGACTACAGCCGCTAGAGCAACTACGCCGCAGACAGCACTGACTGCAGCAGCACCAGCAATAGTAACACCTGCCGTTCCCACCAGTGCGATACCTCCTAATGCCCCTAAGCTGGTGGCAATGTTGGCAGAGCCAAGACCTGAGCTCAGTGAGTTCAGTGATATATTGGTTAGAGACGGTAGTAAATAAGCACCAAAGCCTCTTAGCCTACCGGTTTTGAGGTCAGCTCTATACCTGCTATAGCTTGTTAATTCTGCTTTATGTTTCATTGGTCCATTCTCCTAAGTGCTTATGCTAATTATAGTCTATTCTTTGTGGTTTTGCTGGTGATAAAGTCGATGCACTTAGGTGCTTTGTAAAGATGAAGTCAACTCAAGTTTTGAAGTTTCAGCGATTCTCACTGAAGGTTGCGTGACGACTGACTGATGGGGCTTTGGGCGATTATTAAGGGGCAGAATAGCTGTGTTTCATTTTTCACCCACCTTAGACAAAAGCTGAACGTTTTGGCCAATTCAAACCTAGTTAGATGAGTCGCTACTGTCGATGAAATTATTAATGGTGTGTATCATATAATCAAAGTCGGGATTATAGCTGAGTCTTTGCATTGTATAGCTCAATAAATTATTTGCAGTTATCGCGCCTAGACGGATTTCTTTGTCTTTGTGAGTTTCTTTATTGTGGTAGTGAGAAAAATCCAGTAGTGCGCCATGTTCGCCTAGATAGGGATTATTGGGGGCAATAGGAATGCAGGTGTGCGAAAAATCGATGATATTGTGATTAGAGTATACGCTGGAGCGCTGTTCTATAGTGTTTTGACTGTTTGATATTGGGTTTTTACAGTAAAGGATCATTTTATTTTTAGTATTGGGTTGTCGCTCAAAGTATTGAATCACTGCAGAGATGTCTATAGTTTCGTCGTCTTCTGAAGCGATCAGGAGTAATGGTACTGTCGTTTTCACTTTTTTAGCGGCGTTCATTATTTTATACGTTTGATAAGCGGGATTGTAAGCGAATGATGTGTACTTGGTGTAATCGGTTTGATCTGAGATTTGATACCATTTCGCTTTTTTAGATATCCATGTAAAGAAACGGATAATCTCAGTTAAAGGTGCGATAGGGTTACGTGCTTTTAATCCAGGTGCAAGCAGAATCATGCCCCTAAGATTATCCGCTAAAGTATGTTTTAGTATGCACAATGCGGCACCCAGTGAAAAGCCGCCAAGATAAAAGTCATCAACCATGGGTGCAGTTGCTAAGATGGCTGTTTCAAGTGTATTGAGCCAATCTTTACGATGAATGTTCAGCAAATCTCCAGGTACGGTTCCGTGCCCTGGTAGTAGT
>JBGSSQ010000421.1:0-4006 GCA_041736975.1 Gammaproteobacteria bacterium | reverse complement strand
TGGTTTATCATTTGCTGTCCATTAAGCACAATTGGCGCATTCGTTTAAGAGCTTTCCCTGAAGGGGAGCCACCCCGTATAGCTTCAGTAATGGATATCTGGGAAGCGGCGAATTGGTTTGAACGCGAAGCTTTTGATATGTTTGGGATCCTGTTCGACGGTCACCCTGATTTGCGTCGTATTTTAACCGATTATGGTTTTGTAGGGCATCCATTCCGTAAAGATTTCCCGCTGATCGGCCATGTTGAAATGCGTTACGATGCCACACTAAAGCGTTGTGTTTATGAGCCTGTCAGTATTCAACCTCGCGTTTTAGTACCTAAAGTGATTCGTAAAGATAATCGTTATCACGAGGAAAAAGATGTCTAACATCCAAAATTACACATTAAATTTCGGTCCTCAACATCCTGCGGCTCATGGCGTATTGCGTTTAATTTTAGAGCTAGATGGTGAGGTAATTACTCGCGCTGATCCACACATTGGATTATTGCATCGTGCCACAGAAAAGCTAGTGGAATCCAAACCCTATAACCAAAGTATAGGTTATATGGATCGCTTGGATTATGTCTCTATGATGTGCAATGAACATGCGTATGTCATGGCGATTGAAAAACTACTGGGTATTGCTCCGCCAGTGCGAGCTCAATATATTCGTGTTCTTTTTGATGAGATTACTCGTATATTAAATCACTTAATGTGGTTAGGCGCCCATGCCATTGATATAGGCGCAATGACAGTGTTTTTATACTGTTTCCGTGAGCGAGAAGATTTAATGGACTGCTACGAAGCGGTTTCAGGTGCGAGAATGCATGCGGCTTACTACCGACCCGGTGGTGTGTACCGCGATCTACCCGATACTATGCCTAAATATAAAGCCACAGAATGGCAATCGTCTGATGACCACAAAGAGCGCAACCAACATCGACAAGGCTCTTTGCTTGATTTCATTTGGGCATTTACTGAGCGGTTTCCAAAGTTAGTGGATGAGTATGAAACATTACTAACCGAAAATAGAATATGGAAACAGCGAACAGTGGACATTGGTGTTGTGAGTCCAGAAGAGGCGTTAGCACTAGGTTTTACTGGGCCTATGTTAAGAGGTTCTGGTGTTGAGTGGGATTTACGCAAACACCAACCTTATGAAGTGTATGATCAGCTCAAATTTAAAATTCCGCTGGGTAAAAATGGCGATTGTTATGATCGTTATTTGGTGCGTGTTGAAGAAATGCGACAGTCTAATGAGATCATGCGTCAGTGTATCAACTGGTTGCGTCAAAACCCTGGACCGGTTATACATGAAGATCACAAAGTTACTCCGCCATCTAGGCAAGCGATGAAAGAAGATATGGAAAGTATGATCCATCATTTTAAATTATTTACCGAAGGCTATACTGTACCAGCAGGAGAAGCTTATGCCGCGGTGGAGCATCCAAAAGGCGAATTTGGTATTTACATGATTTCTGATGGGGCGAATAAACCTTATAGAATGAAAGTACGTGCTGCAGGATTTGCTCACTTAGCCGCACTGGATCCTATGGTGCGTGGCCACATGTTAGCTGATTTGGTAGCTGTACTATCAAGTCAGGATATCGTATTTGGGGAGATCGATCGATGACCCAACCTATCACTATTTTACCGGAAACGCGCGCAGAAATTGATGTTTGGCTGCAGAAGTATCCGTCTGATAAAAAACAATCTGCCGTTTTACAGGCATTAATGTTTGTGCAACGCGATAATGGTGGATCGTTGACCGAAGCCCATTTAAATGCGGTTGCTGATTATTTGGAATTGCCCCCTATTGCGGTTTATGAGGTTGCTACATTTTATGATATGTATGACTTAAAACCTGTGGGTAAAAATAAAATTGATGTGTGCACCAATATTTCCTGTAAATTATGTGGTTGTGACACTATTGTTTCTCATCTAGAAAAACGTCTAGGTATTAAAGTCGGTGAGACAACCTCAGATGGCCGATATACCTTAAAAGGTGTGGAGTGTTTGGCAGCGTGTGTAGGTGCGCCCATGATGCAGCTTAATGACTTAAATTATTACGAAAAACTCACCCCAGAAAAAGTAGATGTCATTTTAGATCGACTCGAGAAAGAGGAGAGTAACAATGACAAATGAAGTTTGTTTCCGCACCTTAGCGCATGAAAATCCTGCGTCTTTTGCAACGTATGAAAAAATTGGCGGTTATTCCTCATGGAAAAAAATAATCAAAGAAAAAACACCGCGTTCTGAAATTATTGATACAGTTAAAAAGGCTGTGCTTAGAGGCCGAGGTGGTGCTGGTTTTCCTACCGGATTGAAATGGAGTTTCATGCCTGATTCTGACGGGCAAAAATACTTGCTTTGTAACTCTGATGAAAGTGAGCCTGGCACATGCAAAGATCGTGATATTTTACGTTTTAATCCGCACCAATTAATTGAAGGTATGCTCATTGGTTGTTATGCCACCGGCTCAAGTGTTGGTTATAACTACATGCGTGGTGAATTTTGTGGCGAACCTTTTTTGGCAGTAGAAAAAGCGTTGAATGAAGCTCGTCAAGCTGGACTGGTGGGTAAAAATATATTGGGATCTGGAATCGACATTGAAATACATAACCATCTGGGTGCTGGTGCTTATATTTGTGGTGAAGAAACTGCGTTGATCGAATCGTTAGAGGGCAAAAAAGGTTTTCCTCGATTCAAACCGCCATTTCCTGCCAACTATGGTCTATATGGCAAGCCCACTACAGTCAACAACACCGAGACATTAGCTTCTGTGCCAGTGATTATGGAAAAAGGCGCTGAGTGGTTTTTAAATTTAGGTAAACCCAATAATGGTGGTACTAAAATATTTTGTGTGTCAGGCCATGTAGAAAAGCCCGGCAATTATGAAGTGCCTTTGGGCATTCCTTTTGCTGATTTGTTGGCTTTAGCCGGTGGTGTCAGAAATGGCAATAAATTAAAAGCGGTTATTCCTGGTGGAACATCTATGCCAGTGATGCGCGCTGATGTGATTATGCAAACTGATATGGATTACGACAGCTTAATGAAGGCTGGTTCCATGTTAGGTTCTGCTGGTGTTATTGTCATGGACGAAACAACTTGCATGGTAGATGCATTGCTGCGTATTTCAGAATTTTACGCTGATGAATCTTGTGGGCAATGCACCCCTTGTCGCGAAGGAACTGGCTGGCTAATGCGCATGATTGAGCGCATTGAACATGGCCACGGTGTGCCGGGTGATTTAGAGAAATTAACCAACGTAGCTAAAAATATTGAAGGGCGTACTATTTGTGCGTTGGGCGAAGCGGCGGCTTGGCCGGTGGGAAGTTTTGTAAAACATTTTTACGATGAGTTTGAAGCTCATATCACTCAGAAAAAATGTCCGTTTAAAGCCTAAGGGTAGGGTAGGTTATGTTTCAAATTGAAATAAATGGTGAAATGGTCGATGCCAATGATGGTCAGATGGTCATTGATGCGGCGGATGAAGCGGGTATTTACATTCCGCGTTTTTGCTATCATAAAAAATTATCGGTAGCCGCCAATTGTCGGATGTGCTTAGTTGAAGTAGAAAAAATGGGTAAACCTGTTCCTGCGTGTGCAACGCCTGCGACAGCTGGTATGAAAGTGTATACCCAATCTAAAAAAGCACTAGACGCACAAAAATCTGTCATGGAATTTCTGTTGATCAACCATCCCTTAGATTGTCCTATTTGCGATCAGGGTGGCGAATGTGAGCTGCAAGATTTAGCCGTTGGCTACGGTGACGACGTAGGGCGTTATTCTGAAGGTAAGCGTTCAGTGGCTGACGAAGATATTGGTCCTTTAGTGTCTACTGAAATGACACGCTGCATACATTGCACACGTTGTGTACGTTTTGGCACAGAAGTGGCTGGGATGCGTGAATTAGGCATGACTGGGCGAGGTGAGAAATCTCGTATTGGAACCTATGTTAAACACTTTATGAGTTCCGAAGTATCAGGCAATATTATTGATTTGTGTCCTGTAGGCGCGTTGAC
>JBGSSQ010000397.1:0-13500 GCA_041736975.1 Gammaproteobacteria bacterium | reverse complement strand
TAACATCCCAGCATTCGTGAATGTTTACAACTTTAGGTGGATACGATGATACAGAAAACGCCCATGACCAAACTCGGGTTTGAGAGACTACAACAAGAGCTTGAGGATCTAAAGCGCAATAAACGCCCCGAGGTGGTGCGGGCAATCTCAGAAGCTCGTGCCCATGGGGATCTCAAAGAAAATGCCGAATACCATGCAGCCAAAGAGCAGCAAGGTATGATTGAAGCCAGAATTAACAAGCTGGAAGCTGATTTGAGTCATAGTCAGGTCATCGATGTGACCAGTTTGCCAGTGGACAATCGTGTTGTTTTTGGCGCGACCGTTGAGCTGATCAATACAGATACCGACAAGAAGGTGAAGTATCAAATCGTCGGCGAAGGAGAAGCTGATTTAAAGCACGGAAAAATATCCTATAAGTCGCCTATTGCTAAGGGTATTATTGGTAAGCGTGAAGGTACAGAAGTTGAGGTTGAAACGCCTAATGGCTTGCTTTGCTTTGAAATTCTGACTGTAGAATACATCTAGTAATACCGCCTACTTAACGTCGACTCAATTTCAATTTAGAGTGTCGCATGGTGGCATTTCATGGATGCTTTGATTTAATCCATTGTAGCCATGAGGGGATGAGGTTGTTGGGTAGTAATTGAACCATATAAAGAGCGACTAGAGTGTTGAGTGCCGCTAATGTGAGAAAAATTTTGGTAAGGGTAAAGTGTAGTTCCAGAAGTCCCATAATCATTAATGCTGAAATCACCATGAAAATGGCGTTAATGATATTATTTGCTGCAATAATCCTAGCTCGGTGATCTTCTGGGGAGCGTACTTGAAGTAAAGCGTACAAAGGCACGATATAAATGCCACCGGCTATAGATAGCAGAATAATATCCACAAATATTCGCCAGCTGGCCGCTAAGCTCATAAACTGACCTACGGTTAACAGTTCCTGGTGAGGCCTGTTAATAAAATATTGGCTAGCGAAAAATAAGTCAGCAATGAAAAAGCCCATCACAAATATGGCTAAAGGAATATATTTTGCGTTAACTTCTCCGCGTAATAATTTATTGCAGGTTAAGGAGCCTATAGCGATGCCGATTGAGAAAGCGCTCATAAAAATGGCGACCATCTCACTTTGAGCACCAATCACATCTTTGGTAAAAGTCGGAAACTGTGAAACAAAGGTACCGCCAATAAGCCATGACCAGGAAATACCGATGATGGCTAGGAAAATATCTCGTTGAGTGTGGGCAAACTTAACAATGTTCCAAGTTTCAACAAGGAAATTCTTTCTAATGACTAAATCCGGTCGGGCCCTAGAAGTAGCGGGCACATATAAACTGCTGATCCAACCGGTAATGGCTACGATCAGAACAATCCCCGCAGTCCAGGTCGTGCCGTAGGGCGTTAAAATGACCAGACCAGCAAGTATGGTACCTAGAAGAATGGATGAAAACGTACCAGCTTCTATAAAGGCATTGCCAGCAATCAGCTCATCATTTTCAAGGTGATAGGGTAGGATAGCGTATTTCAGTGGACCGAAAAATGAAGACTGACAGCCCATAAGAAACAGTGTTGTCATTAATAGTGATATATTTTCATTGATTAAGGCATACGCCCCCAAAAGCATAAAAATAATGTCAGAGAATTTGATAATACGGATCAATTGGGATTTTTCAAATTTATCCGCCAATTGGCCGGCTGTGGCAGAAAACAAAAAGAAGGGGGCGATAAACAGTCCATAGGCAAGGGTGGCAAGCATTTGGTTATGCGCCTCGCTGCCCGCTGAGATTTTATAGGTAATTAAAATAACCAGCGCTGTTTTAAATACGTTGTCATTGAAAGCATTTAAAAACTGTGTGATGAACAGCGGCAAAAAGCGCCGTGTTTGCAGTAAGTGATACTGGTTATCGTGCATTATGAAACTCCGTCATGCCATTGTGCTTAATACGCAACCATTTTTACATCCTTATATGGTTGCTTCGTTTTGCTCACCAGGGTCGCTAGAACTACCGAGGTGATAGAAAATACACCTTTAGCTACCCTCTACTCTAGATATCATGAGTGATCTCCAGAGTATACTAACCGACCTGTTGGTGTGCTTTTTTAATTAAAATTCCCGGATCTTTATGTGTAATGCGCCAAAATTATCATTTCTGGCTTTACAGAATTCTTTGGATGCGCTATCGCTATAATTCCTGTCGCTTCAGCGATAGGATCTGTACTATACTCCAATCATGGAACAAATACGACCATATCAGGGAAGTTTGATTAACGGCGTTGTGGCTAGCGCTGAAGCGTTGCTGCTACAAGAGCGGTTAGGCACATTGCCTTCTTGGACTTTAACACCCCGCCAACTGTGCGATGTGGAATTACTCTTAAACGGTGGTTTCTCACCGCTCAACGGTTTCTTGTCTCAAGCCGATTATGAGCACGTGGTAGACCAAATGCGCTTGGCAGATGGTACCTTATGGCCAATGCCTATAGTGCTGGATGTCTCTCAGTCGTTTGCTGATAAGTGTGCGTTAGGGCAGTCTATTGCCCTCCATGATGCTGAAGGCATGCTCATTGCCTTGCTGAAGTTGTCGTCTTTGTGGCAACCTGATAAGCAACGCGAGGTCGAGGCCGTGTATGCAACAGCTGATCTCAATCATCCTGGCGTTCGATACATCATTGATCAAACCGGTGACGTCTATCTAGGTGGTGAACTGATGGGGATTCAATTACCTCATCATTATGATTTTTGCGCTATTCGGCAAACACCTCAGCAGATTCGAGACCAATTTCTGCAGCGAGGATGGCAGAAAGTCATTGCGTTTCAAACACGTAATCCTATGCATCGTGCACATTATGCGCTCACACTAAAGGCTTCACGTGAACACGAAGCTAACTTGTTGATTCATCCTTCTGACGGCGCTGCGCCTGATGATATACAACATTATGCACGGGTGCGCTGTTATCAATCTTTATTGAGTCACTATCCTTCCCAAACCACACAGCTTTCATTATTACCACTGGCTATGCGTATGGCTGGCCCTCGTGAAGCCTTGTGGCACGGTATTATTCGGCAGAATTACGGTTGCACACATATGATTGTCGGTCGTGATCATGCGGGACCCACTTTTGGGGCAGAGCAAAAAAGCTTTTATAGCCCGTATGCGGCGCAAGAATTATTTGCACTGTATCAGCATGAAATTGAATTGCAAATGATCCCCATGCATGAAATGGTGTATGTTGCCGAGCGTGCTGAATATGTTCCCGTTAATGAAGTGCAGCCGGATCAAACCGTGCAAAAAATTTCAGGTACTGAACTACGCCGACGTTTTGCAGAAGATCTGCCTATTCCAGACTGGTTTAGTTTTGCCAATGTGGTTGAACAATTGCGAGTGGCTTTTCCACCTAAACATAAGCAGGGATTTACCGTATTATTGACTGGGCTGCCCAGCGCCGGTAAAACAACTCTTGCACAGGCATTACACTGGCGTTTAATGGAGATGGGTGGAAGAAGAGTGAGTGTGCTTGATGGTGATCCCATGAGGAAAATTCTCTCATCTGAATTAGGGTTTACTCATGCTGACAGAGAAAAACACATGCTGCGAATGGGGTATGTGGCGCGTGAGATTACTAAGCACGGTGGCATTGCTATTTTAGCGCTCATTGCCCCACTGCAACAAATACGGCGTAAACTCAGAGATATTATCACACCCTATGGTGGCTTTATTGAAGTGTATATTAACACCCCACAGACCGTGTGTGAGGGGCGTGATCGTAAGGGGCTTTATGCTAAAGCACGCCAAGGATTGATTGAAAATTTTACCGGAGTGAGTAGTGAATATGAAATTCCTGCCCTAGCTGAGGTGGTCATTGACACTTCTAATGAAGATCCTACCGTCTGTATTCAGCAAATTATTCTGAAATTACAGCATTTGGGTTATTTGGTTAAAGAGGAGAATGAAGCATGTGTAGTGTGAGTCGAATGTGTGTGACACTGACTATGTTACTGATTGTTTTGAGCCAATCATGCTGGGCTGATGTTAAAGTTAACGGGGGTGTCACTCCAGAACCAGGTACTGTGGCCTTAACTTTTGATGATGGTCCATCACCGGTTTATACACCTCAAATTCTGGATATTCTCAAGAAAAATAATATCAAAGCAACGTTTTTTGTGATGGGCCCTTTGGCAAGAAAATACCCTAACTTAATTAAACGTATGGCTGCAGAAGGTCATGCGGTTGGTGTGCACGCCATGACGCATCCGAAATTCACACGATTAAATGATGCGCAGTTACATTATGAGATGGTTGGAACGCGCGATGTTATTACCAATATATTAAAAAAACCGCCTATTTGTTTGCGAGCGCCTTTTGAGAAAAAAAATAAGCATGTTGAAGCGTATGCGAAAGCACAAGGCCTTTTCTTGGTGCCACTGGCTTTTGATGTGCGAGATAAGTCTATTTGCAGCGTAGAGCAGCTGAGTGATCGTACTATCAACCACGGGCATTCTCAGCAAGTATTTTTGTTGCACGATGGTTCTGGAAAACGCGAAATAACAGTAGCAGCACTACCTAAAATTATTGCAGGTATTAGAAGCAAAGGTTTAGGTTTCAGTACTATTTGCCGCTCATAAAAATCACGCATCATCCATAATTGGCATGTTAAATTGAATTGAAAGATAGTGGTTAAGTCCTTTGAGCAATTCTCGCTGTTGCTTGCTTAAAGCAGAATCACTTTGTAACGCATTAATTTCAATCATAGCGCCTTGTGGCGTGAGTCGGTGTTTTTGCCGGTAGTCAACCATGGCATCATCAGGATTCGCCGGGCTGATGCTCGCTAAGTACTCACCATAGGCGAGTTGGTAGTTGGGGGGCAGTTTTTCAGGGCATAAACGTCCGATGTAGCGTATGGCCAGGTTTTGTAAACACGGGTTATGGAAATCATCAAGTAGAGCAATTTTGCCATTGATGTCGCGTTGATGGAAGTCGGTGCACAGTTGAATTTCATGTGGAAGTAAAAAACCATTTTGGTAGAGTGCGGCGCTTTCGTCGATATCGGGTATCTTGGGATGTGTATAATTACGATGGTGTTGTACCAATGCTAGCAGCAGATCTGGGTGATCAGCAAGGAATTGACGATTACCGTCAATTTTTTGTTGGCGTTCGTCACTAATGTAGCGAGTGAATCGCTCGGAAGGTGGTAGTAAAAAGCCACTTTCCCCTGGTTTTTTATTGATTACCCAGGATTGTTCCAGCAACGCTTCCAGTGAAAGTGCGCTAAATTCTTTGTGATCTAAACGCAGCCACAGCGTTTGGTTTTTGTAGTGATTGTGTCGTCCTAGTGAAATAACATGGGATTGGTAAAATTGTTCAGCACCAAAAATGCCATCGACTAAAATACCTTCACGAAAACCTTGTTGTTGTAGTGTTAGGGTGATGGGTAATTTCCCTATTCGCGCAGTATCAGTTTCTTTATCAAAATACCCAATGGCATAGTCCCAAAGTTTATCTTCAGCTTTAAAGCGTTTGGCCAGTTCTACGGTTGCTAGAACATCAACCATGGCGTCGTGCGCGGCGCCCTCTGCCAGTTGATTGGCGCTATTAAGATGCTCTAGTTTTAATGTGTTGGTGCCATTAATTTGTGGCCAAACGATGGACTCGTTATGAAATAAATAGAATAGGGCGGCAATAGGGTAAATGTCCATGCGGCCACATTGGTTGGCGTATTGATGATTGTAGGGGGTTAATAAATTACGGTAAAAAGAAAAGCGCAAGAACTCATCGTCAAATCCTAAGGTATTATATCCTAGGCTGATAGTTCCCGGTGTATTTAATAATTGGTGGATTTTTTCAATGCCCTGGGCTTCAGTGATACCTTTGTCTAGATCATCAATGGAGAGGCCATGCACAATAATGGCGTGAGGGCTGGGTATCACATCAGGATTGAGTCGAAGGAGTAGCTCGTGGCGCTCAATTTCGTTAAGATCTTCGTCAGTTCTTATGGCGGCGAATTGCAGCACTTGGTCGAAAGCTTTATTGAGACCCGTGGTTTCAATATCATAAAATAAGTATGTCCGTTTCATAGTGTACTGTCTCCCTTATAGTCTAGCACTCAGTTTACACGATCTATTGTCTTTTGTGAAACTGCAAATTCATCACTTGAGGGGATTATCGCGGGATGAATCCAAGGGCATCGTGAACCTTAGATAGCGTTGGTTTTGCACAGATCAGCCAGAAGTCAATACTACTGAATCGGAGGAGGAAGAAGCGTCGTCCGATGAGAAAAGCACAAAGAACGAAAAGCACAAGAAAAATATTGGACGCCGTATTGATACTTCGAATATGGAGCGTGAGACAATCATCCATTACAAGCGGTAAGAAACCAGCGGGCCCTGTGCCCAATAGCATTTGCTGATGTACTGACAATCACAGATATTTTTAAGCAATCGGCTCCAAAGCGGGAGCACGTTAGACCGAAGTTAACAACGCATCATCGCGTACTTATAATCCAATAGAAATCGTTCGGTTTATTTTTTATAGGCATGCTTGATTGGTAATTTATGAAATATGCACTATACTTAAAGTGGCAGCGCGGTAATCTGCAAAGTTAGCAAAAGGATAATGTGATGGCCAAGATAGGATCACGGGGCCAATATTAAGTTGAGCCTGGGTCTTCGACAGATTAAGTCAGAAGATGTCCCGACTCTTGAGATGGGAGAATATATATGAGTACCTTTAAAAAATTAATGATTCCACTAAGATTCAGAGCTGAGAAATCGAGTATTTGCGATGTGTTAGATATTGCAACTCATGAGGTGCAGAGACCGAAAGACTCAGTTGTGATGAAAGTTTCCTATGTGAAGCCGTGTGTAATGTCAGTGTTATTGGCAATGTCAGTATCGCTATCAGTATCATCCTATGCCGGTCATCCTATGGGCGCTACTGTTTACCCGACAGGCTCTACACCGTTTGTCACTGTGGATTCTAGTCGGCCCTTTGATATGAATGCCTACCGATACTTAGGTCTAAAAGCCGATCAATCGGGTAATACCTTACCTACCGATACTAGTGCCTTAGGTGTTGAGATTTGTAAGGATGGGACCGCTGACTGCTTGATACAGGGAAAGCGTATAATTTATGGCCGTATTTTTTATCCGGTTATACGACAGGCTGGCTTTATTACGCAAATTTTAGGTGGGCAAGCTAAGGAGCGATATTGTGACCGCTACTTTGGTCGAGACCCTAATACAGGTCGGTGTCAAAGCACAACCTCAGCGAATTCAATTGAGTTCAATAATGTATTTAAGCCCTATCAGGACGACGCACTCGGGTTTGCTTTCACCGGTTTTCTTCCTGGTGTAACGATGCAAGATTTTGATAACGCGGTAAAAGCCTTGTGGAACGAGCCTACCGGCAGTGTATTAGCTAATAATCTACTGGTTGCTAGCCTGCTAATGCCTTCTAATAAACGATTTCCGTTGGTTATTGTCGGTGGTGGTAACACGGGCAAGTACCACGAACTAGCGGTAGAAGCCAAAAATATGGCCTCACAAGGTTATATTGTGATCGTGCTGGATCAAGTTGGCAATAGCACTTTTAGTCAGATAGGAAAATTACCACTGGTGCAATCACTAAATCCTAACGTGGTATTCAAACCCGGTGGGGTGAATCCAGTATCAGTTTCGTTATTTGACACGGTATACTTCAGCCCAATTGCCACCAGGAGTTTAACTGATCAATTTGTCGAAGATGCTCGGGTTCTTGTTAGTCAACTGAAAGACCGGCACAATTTAGTTGGTGCATTATTAAAAAATCGTGTTGATCTAAATGCTATTGGGTATGTGGGCTATTCATTCGGAACCTTAACTGGCCAGAATATTCTAGAAAGTATACCAGACATTAAAGCTGGGGTGTTAGTTAATAGTCTATTTAACATCAGCATTTATAATGTTCTAGGAGGTTATGGATTGTTTCGTATAGACGCATTATCGGCATCGGGCGCTGAAATTCCTGGCTGGTCTGGCAACTTTATAAATTTAAGTAGCCCTGCATTAGCGATCGGTTTTACTAAGCCGGTGCTGGTATTGCAGACGTTGCAAGACCAAGTGGTAGCCGGTGTGGATCCAGTATATCCGATATCTAATCCGACAGGGTCTTATCCAGTGATTCAAGGGTTATTGAATAATGATTCTACAGGGCCGAGCTTCTTAGCCTTTGTCGCCAACGCAGATCACTTCACCCTGCATTCGGGAGCACTTAGTATATACTATTTTGATGACCTGTTAAATCGAATGGCGCCATCTCAAGAAGGTGGTGGAAACTACACCAAATTGCCAGGAAAGCTTGGCGTTGAAATTAACAGTTATGAGCAAATCAATATGATGGATGCTTACCTTAAAAATAAAGCTGGGGCTGTGCAAAATTTGGAAAACTTGCCTAGCGTTTATCCAGATGGAATGGTTATAATTCATAAACCATGAGCACTGTGCTGTTAACAACAGATGATCCCGGCTCTTCAGAGCCGGGATTTTTCTGTTGGATGCAAAGTGTCGAATGAATCACTGAAAACAGTATTATCGTGGGATGAATCCAAGGGCGTCGTGAACCTTAGATAGCGTTGGTTTTGCACGCTCACGTGCAAGTGCCGCTGCTTGGCGTAATTGTTGTTGTAATGCGGTTTCATCGGCTCGAATCTCGTCATAGCGTGCTTGAATTGGGGTCAGAAATTCGATGATGGCGTCTGCCACATCTTTTTTGAATTGACCATACCCGCAGCCTGTGTAATCGCTTTCCAATGAGCTGATGGGTTTGTCGGTAACGGCTGATAGCAGGGTTAATAAGTTACTGACGCCGGGTTTATCATCGGCTACTCTGATATCACTACCTGAATCGGTAACGGCGCGTTTCATTTTTTTCATCACCACATCTGGCGAATCCAGCAAGGCGATATAGTTCTGCTCGTTAATATCGGTCTTGGACATTTTTGCGGTTGGGTCTTGTAGGCCCATAATGCGTCCACCTGAAGCTTTAGGCGGGATGTAAGGCTCGGGTACGGTGAAAGTGCTTGGATAGGTGTTATTGAAGCGTATGGCGATATCTCGTGTTAGTTCCATGTGTTGTTTTTGGTCGTCGCCTACGGGCACTAAATTGGTTTGGTACAGTAAAATATCGGCTGCCATTAAAACGGGATAATCAAATAATCCAGCGTTGATATTATCTGAATTTTTTTTAGACTTATCTTTGAATTGCGTCATGCGGTTCAGTTCGCCCATTGAGGTATAGCAATTGAGTACCCAGCCTAATTCTGCGTGTTCAGGTACGTGAGACTGTGCAATGATCAGGCTTTTATTGGGATTGAGTCCGCAGGCCATATACAGGGACACTAAGTCATAACATCGTTGCCGAAATTCATTGGGGTTTAAGCGCACCGTGATGGCATGTAGATCAACTAGGGCGAAAATGCAGTCATACTCATCTTGGCGATGCACCCAGTTTTTGATGGCGCCAATGTAGTTGCCGATCATTAGGTTGCCGGTGGGTTGAATGCCACTAAATAATACAGGTTTGCGCGCCATAACAGTGATTTCGCTTTAAATGTAAGTGTGGTTGGCATCTTAAATCATTTTTTGAGCATTTGCACGTCAGTTAACTACCATAATCCCTGCTATGAGGTCCTTATGAGGTTTGGCACATTATTGAATAGCCCCATATCCCTTGTCTACGCTTAACGTTGTACGTTACCTTACAACGCCCAAGATTAGGTTCCGCGTGTGCTGGGGCGGCACTTTGCGCGCAGCACTTTCAGCTGCAAGGTATACACCACTTTCGTGGCGCACTCAAGATTTCCGCCCTTCACACTCTCAATGAGTTGTTGACTTCGTTTTAGGCCTAAGCAGAAGGGAATGACTCAAGTCTTGCTCTTTCGTTTTTCATTCCTCTATTAGGCGCTGCAGTTGATTAATCATGTAGAGTGGCACTGAGAGTATGTTTTGAAATCTACTCAGCTCTTTTGCTGATATTCTGACGCCGAGTGGGCAATTTTTTTCTTTAAGAAACAGATGCAATGATTTAAGACTACCTGTTTTTCCAGATTTCACTTCTATTGGTATGATCTTTGAATCGATTTTGATGATATAATCCACTTCAGCCATACTGCTTTTCTCATCCCGCGACCAATAATAGAGATGCGATTCATCGTGAGGATTTTGGTATGCCAACAATTCTTGCCCTACGAATTGTTCTGCAAGTGCACCACGGTTTAAGAGCATAAGATCTTCAGCAAACAGTAATTCCATATCTAAACGTGTTGCACGCTTTAATATTCCCACATCGAGGAAAAGAAGTTTGAACTTCTTTTCGTTGATATGCGTAACTAAAGGAAGGCCGGTAGCTGAGGTTGAATAAATCTGTGAAATTACACCGGCTTTGCCCAAGTCAGATATGGCGTCTCTTAGATATCGTGAATCCATTTCAGGCGAAATTTTAACATATTTTATTTGTTCACCCACTAGACCAGGGGTTTGATTGTAAACTTGTTGCAAATATTTGTGACGCGAGGTGGCTGCATATTTTGCAAAATCATCACTGTATGTTCGCAAAATTATGGTTTGGTATTCTTGGCATTCACGTAAGGATTGCCCATCAACGTGCGCAGCTACAACCATCGGCATGCCACCGATAATCATGTATTCGCGCACAAGCTTTAATGCTGTTTCGTGAATAGCAGTAGGGATACCCGCCTGGATGGTTGCCTTATTCAGGAATTCGACTAATTTTTGATGACCCTTGGCCTGTAAAAATTCATGAAAAGAGAGAGGCTTAAGGTAACAATATTGCACTCGCCCAACGGGCATACTCATGTTTTTTTCTCGTAATGCAAATTCAAGCAAAGATCCAGCGCCAATCACATGAAGTTCTGGCAATTTTTCTTTGAAATAGCGCAATGCAATTATTGCATTAGTGCAATTTTGAATTTCATCTAAGAATAAAAGAGTTTTACCTGGCACAATGTTTTTCTGACTAATGATCTCAATTTTAGTAATGATTTCATCAGGCTTTAGGGTATCAAAACAAGCACCATATTCTGGAGATTCTTCGAAATTTATTGTCACAGTATTGTCGAAATACGACTTGCCAAACTCTTCAATGAGAAATGTTTTCCCGACTTGCCTCGGACCTCTAAGGAGCAAGGGTAAGTGCGTGGTTTTTTTTTGCCAGCGTATTAGGTGCGAAAGTAGATCTCTATGCATCTTAGTATCCAAAAATTGCGTATGATATCAATATTATATGCCTAATTCCCGGAAAACACAAGGCTGTTTTAGGTGTGACGATCGTGAAATACAGGGTTGTTTTAAGGGAGGGGAGGGGGCAAATCTTGACAAATAGACAAATGATTGACAGTATTTAATATGTCTATTTGTCAAGATTTGACCCCTTCTCCCTCTCTTCTCGCTATTTTAAGACACTAACTGGGTGCGCGACTTGTTTGTAAGCTATGGTCTGTTCCTCTAGTTTTTGTATTAGTGGTCCAAAAATAATATCGAATTTTGGCAGAGGAGATTGCTGAGATATTTGTGGTAAGGCTTTATTTGACTCAGTCAGCCCCTTAACAGTTTCATTCATCTAGATGAATAGAGGTGAGTTATCCTGTAACGTATATTGATTATAGCACATGCACGGATTTTTTTTAGGCCTGAAATGTTCCAGATATAAATCGTGAATATTTGACTACTCTGGCACCTATAACCTCACAGGTTAATAGTCTCTAATCGGCCCTTTAAAAACTTTCTTTGTAGGTCTTGATGACGCTCCTGTAATATCATTATAATTTTTTCAACGCCATAGTCAGCAGGATCAGCCGCCTCTAATGCTTTAAGCTGTTCTTGTAGGAATGCAATATCCATTGATGAGTTCTCTTCATTTGGGTCATCAACATTGGCGGATTTGATAAAGCTAGTTAACATTTCACGTGTAAATGGTATTTGATTAGCGGTGACAATTGCGCGTATCATAGCTTCTATGGTACTAAAATCAGTTTCGGCAATTTTTATCAGCATAGCTTCTTTTTCATCTAAAAAGATTTTTGAGTCTACATATTTGATATCACTGATTTGCTGACATTGAGTCAATGTATTTCGAACTGATGCAACGCCCTCCATTTCAGACTCATGATCGAAACTAAAAGTATGTTCATTATCAATTTTGAAGGCACGATAATAACCGGCATGAGCTTGCAATCCAAAGTTAGAGCTAATGCAATCCGTATCCGCAAAAAATTCTGTCAAAGCCGCTATTTTTCCAAAATTAACAATAGGTAGCTGCTCCTCGCCTTGTGTGAGAGTCAATAAACCATCATGATTGACTGTAACCTTATTCCAGACTCTATCCCACTCTACAAAGTTTTTTATTTTGCGACTCGCTACATAATAGCTGTTAGCTGCTTTGACTATATCAATTTGTGTGCCATAACCAAGAAAGAAGTCATAGAGCTTTGCGGCTACTTTTTCGATTTGAGCACCAAATTCACCCTGGCGCAGCAAAATAAACCAGGTATCATCATAACAAGGACTGGGTTCTACGCAGTCAACCAATGTGGCAGTAAATCTAGAGGGTTGACCATCTCCCTTGATAGCAGGCACTGGAACAAATTCCACTCTGTCTTTAGGCTCAGCGCTAGCATCCTCTGGATTAACTTCTGCCTCGTTGCTGCCTAAAATAGCAAAGCACTGGTAATTTTCGAATGATTTGTAAGCTATTTCTTTTGATTTTCGATAACCAAAAAACTTGAACGGCATATTAATTCTTTCTTGATTCATCAGAGCTGGATTTTTCCACGTCCAAGACTCGATTAAATTCATGTCGACATAATTACCTGGGCGAGTATACGTTGGGTCCGAGTAAAAACCTAGTTCTTGATAGAATAACCGACCCGCTTCATTTTTTTTGCGGAGCTGTATATGGATTGCGCTTAATGATGTGATAAGATCAAAATCAATCAATGACATGACCAGTTTTCTACCAACACCGCGTCGCTGATAGTCAGGATGGACTATCAGCAAATTCATGTAGACTTCATGCTTATCAGCCTTTTCAACCTCAAATGTTGCCCAACCAGCAAGCTTACCCTCTATCTTGGCCTCTACCCAGTATTGCAATTTCCCCTCTGAAAACTCTTTAAATTCAGAAGAGAAATAATTTTCATAGTATTTCTGTACAGAGAGAGGGCCATCACGCCACGAGTTCAGCTTACCATCAAGTTCGTCGGGTCGAAGATATTGACTATATTCATGGATAAAAGACTCAACTAAAACCTCTCTCGCAGCGGATTGTTCAATTTCAGTTGGATTTGTAATTCTGCTGATAGTGATGACACTCTGCTTTTCATGTTTTTTCATGATATTGCCTCTGATGGTTATAGTTAATGAGGCAAATAGAGCCCACTAACTTTGAATTGCCCATGTATTTCAGGTTGTATCACCATTTGGGGAAGGGGTAAAATAATTAAAAAAATAAA
>JBGSSQ010000281.1:0-10757 GCA_041736975.1 Gammaproteobacteria bacterium | reverse complement strand
GCTTTTATTGTGACACCATGGGCCTCAGTGAAATTACTCAAATCGGCAGTGGGCAACGGTCATAAAGCCAAGCCAGTGAGTCGGCTTGATCAATTGTACAAAAAAGTTATGGGACAATTACTGGGTGGGAAAATTCGTTTTTTATTATTTGGATTGCTTATAGGGGTTTTATTTTTGATGGCTTGCAGCTTGGTTTATTTTAAGGTGGTGAAGGTTAAAATGTTGCCATTTGATAACAAGCAAGAATTTCAAGTGCTGATTGATTATCCAACAACGACTCCGTTAAAGCAAAATAGTGAATGGTCAAAAGAACTAGCGAGTCAGCTGATAAAAAATAAACATGTTGAAGCGGTACAAGTCTTTTCGGCAGAGCCTGCGCCTTATTCTTTCTCAGGTATGGTCAAGCATACCTTCTTGAGGCAAGCCGATTATATGAGTGATTTGCAAGTAGTGCTCACAGATAAAGATCATCGTCAGCTAACGAGTCACCAAATTATTGAATCACTACGGCCTGTTATTCGCGATTTTGGTCAGCAAAAAAATGCAATGACCAAGGTATTGGAAATTCCACCAGGGCCTCCTGTGGTGGCAACATTGTTAGCCGAAGTCTATGGCCCGGATGAAAAATCACGTAATCAAGTAGTGGCTGATCTGAGTAAAATTTTCTCTGAAGAGCCGAGCGTCGTTGATTTGGATACCAGCTTACGTTTGGGAAGGCCACGTCTGTTGTATCAGTATAATCAACTCATAGGAGGCACTTTAGGCAGTAATGCGAGCGAAGTGGTTCAACTTGGGCAGTTATTATTTGCTGAAAATACCTTGATGAGCTTAAGTAACGTCTCTGTACCTGAAGATATTGATGTGGTGTTGTCAGTCGCACAGTCCGCAAGATCAAGCCAAGATCCGTTTCAATCGTTATTCGTATCCTCCTATGAAACAGGCTCAGTAGAAATTGCTAAAGCGTTAGACCCGCCTGTACAAGAGGATAGCGTTGTATTGAATCGTAAAAATTTAAAACCGGTTGCTTACGTCATGAGTGAATTATCAGGTGCTGAGGAAGCACCTGTGTACGGCATTCTCAAGATAGCGCCACACATTAAAGTGCCCTTACAAACGGCAGAAGTTCCTTGGAATACCTTGCAACCGGTGGTCAAATGGGATGGGGAGTGGTTTATCACCTACGAAGTGTTCCGAGATTTAGGCGGAGCATTTGCCGTTGTGATGGTGTTAATCTACATTCTGGTGCTAGGTTGGTTTCGCAGCTTTGAGGTTCCCTTGGTTATTATGGCGCCTATCCCTATTAGTTTGATTGGTATCTTACCAGGTCACGCCGCCATAGGATGCTTTTTTACCGCCACGTCCATGATTGGTTTTATCGCCGGGGCAGGAATTATAGTGCGAAATTCGATCATCTTAGTGGACTTTATTGAGCAACAATTAAGCACTGGTATGCCATTACAAGAAGCCGTTATTAGTGCGGGAGTGTTGCGCTTTCGTCCAATGTTATTAACAGCGGCGGCAGTAGTGGTGGGCAGCTCAGTGATGCTGTCGGATCCAATTTTTCAAGGCCTAGCAGTGAGTCTGATTTTTGGTGAAGTAGCCGCGACAACCTTGAGTCGTTTTGCGGTACCTGTGTTATACTACTGGCTTATAGGGAATCGTCGCATGAAAATGCTTCGTGAAGATACACAATCGGAAGGACCATTGATATGACCATTGAAAATCAAATGCGTGCAATAGTAGGCAGTTTTATCTTGCTAAGCTTGCTGTTTGCCTTAGCTTTTTCCTCATACTGGCTATGGTTCACAGCATTTATCGGTGCAAACTTACTACAATCCAGTTTTACCAATTTCTGTCTAATGGAAATCATCCTCAAAAAGATTAATGGGGTCAAGTCTTGAAATAAGAAATAAGGCTTTGTTGAACGGTTTTGGGGTGAGTTAGTTTCCAACAGCTCCATTTATTTTCCATAGAGGTCAAGATGTTGATCATCATGATGTTCACTGAGAGTTATTCTTAGTAGTACTACAGCGAGTACTACGTCCACAAGGTGGTGAACTACCCGCTTATTACTAAATTAGTAATCACTATCATACCTAGTGATGTGCATAGTACGCAGGGTGTGTATCTCTACATTGTCCAATGTGTCATTTGGATGAGATTGATACACCCCAGCGTAATAAGTTTTGATTTCATGAGTTGCTTATTTCATAATTCAAGACTTGACCCCCTAAACTTTCTTGTACTTAAGGTACCGAGGCTCCCATTTTATAGATTCGATCAATCCTTTGACGTTTTCAAGGTTTTTGACTGTGGCGTAGCCCTCTTTGATGGCTTGTTGCGCAACAGCCAGAGCAATGACATCAGAAAAAGGACGAACATCTTCTATAGGGGGCAGCAGAGCGCCCATGCGGTTTTTGAGAATGGGTGAGAATTGTGCGGCTGCTTGGCAGGCTACCCACAGCATATCATCACTGAGGTGCGTGGCTTTTACTGCCATGATGCCTAAGCCAATACCCGGAAATACTAAGGCATTGTTACATTGACCTATTGGGTAGGTGTGGCCTTTATAGGTCACCGGTCCGAATGGGCTGCCGGTGGCAATGAGGGCTTTGCCTTCGGTCCAGGCGATTAAATCTTCGGGGGTGGCTTCGCTGCGCTCGGTGGGATTTGATAGCGGAAAAATAATCGGACGTTCACAGTGGGCTGCCATGATTCTGATGCAGTTTTCTGTGAAGGCGCCGGCGACTGTTGATGAGCCAATCAGCACGGTAGGTTTGATGTTTTTGATAACATCCTCTAAATGATAAACGCCATTGATGGCGGTGGTCCACTCTGTAAGCTCTGCTGGGTCGCGGGCATATTTTGCACGTTCAGCCGACAGCGCACTTGATTCGGTGGTGATCAGTCCGTTGCTGGCAATTAACCAAAAACGCGAGCGTGCTTCTTGTTCTGAAAGACCCTCACGAATCATGGCGTCACAAAGTTGATCGGTGATGCCCAAGCCTGCGCTGCCGGCACCAAATACCACGATACGTTGTTCAGTGATCGAAGAATTACAGGTGGAAACAGCAGCTAGTAATGCGGCTAAAGTAACAACTCCGGTGCCTTGTATATCATCATTGAATGAACATATTTTATCACGATATCGCGTAAGATTATGCATCGCGTTATTACGCCCAAAATCTTCCCAATGTAAATAAACGCCTGGAAATTGTTGTTTAACTTCGTCAACAAATGTTTGCACAAATTGATTATAGTCTTCACCCTCTATTCGTTTATGTCGCCATCCTAAATAGAGCGGATCATCGAGTAGTTCTTGATTATTAGTGCCGGTATCTAACATGATGGGTAATGTTCGCAGAGGATTAATACCAGCGGCGATGGTATAGACCATTAATTTTGCAATCGGAATATCCATGCCACCTATACCTTGATCACCAATGCCCAAAACGCCTTCACCATCGGTGACGACAATAACATCAATTTCGGGATGTGTTCTATTGCCTAGAATTTCACGAATAAATTCTCGATCAGGATAAGAGATGTAAAGACCACGGGGACGACGAAATTGCACGCTGTGTGTTTTTACCGCGGTGCCGACAATAGGCGTATAGAGTACAGGAATCATTTCATTCATGTGTTCAATAACAAGTTTGTAAAATACGCTTTCGTTGGTTTCGTGCAAGGTGCGTAAATAAATACTCCTTTGCAAGTCAGATGCAAAACCTGAAAACTGAATATAGGCACGCATCACTTGTTCTTGCAGTGTTTCTACAGCGGCGGGTAATTTCCCCAGAAGCCCAAAATCGTGTCGTTCTTGATTGGTGAAGGCAGTCCCTTTATTTAATTGTGGGGTTGATAATAATGTTTTCCCACCTAGCGGTGTGTGCATTGTTAATTCGCCTGTTTTTGGGTCTTTTATCAATTCAAAGTCTAACATGATATCTCCTAGTCTGAAGTTTGCTTAACTGAAAGTGAATCGCTGCGTTGAGGTTTTAGCGTTTTGTATCGCGCAGAATCGTGGCGCGCAATACGGTCAATATCAATATAGCGATCGGTAATACTGATATTCTCATGGCCGGCATCATCGCGAACGTGTTCTCGTGGGCGATGTTCAACATCGGCAGAAATGGCTGTGTGTCTTAACCAATGGACTGTGGCAACGGTAAGGTCATGGGCCTCATCTTGGAGGCCGTCACGTCGTAATGCCATAACAGCTTGGTCAAAACAAAATTGAACTAAATTACGGATTTGACGAGTGCCGAGTCCACCGCGTCCGCGTAGCTTATTTAGTAACGGTGTGGGTTCGCCTCGTGCGGGTAATGGTGAAAGATCAAGACTTTGTCTATAGCGCTTGAGTGCATTTAACATTGAATCGGGTACGGCAATATCACGTATTTTATTACCTTTGCCCACTGTAGTGAACCACCAACGGCTATGTTTATCAGGTGCAAAATCACCCATGCACGGAATGCGTCCAGGTGTTTCCGCTAATTCTGAGATACGTAATCCCATCAAGTAAAAAGCCGACATCATGAATAAATGCCGTTCTAAAAGTGGGTCTTCATTGGCGAGCTGCGCAATGGTGTCGATGGTATAGCGCCATTGTACATCGCTGAGTTTTCGAGTCACTTTTTGAGTTTGTTGCTTTTGCAAAAAACGACCTTTTTGGCGAATTAATTGCACGGGGTTCACTTCGATGTAGCTTTCTTGCTGCAGAAAAGTAAAGTAAGTACTAAGACCAGCAAACAAAGCGCGCATTGAAGGATTGGTTAAGCGATATTCTGCGTTTTGCGTAGTGTGACCGTCTTTACGTTGTGATTTTCCAATACGCAGCACAAAAGGGCGCCATTCGGTATTTTGTAAACGTTCACCATTTTTATCAATAAATCGAGAGACGCTTTTGTCAGACAACCATTCTGCTGGAGGATCGGAAGCAAATTCTAGGTATCGACGCACATCATTGCGATCAATCTGCTTGAGTGGCTTTTTTGCGACGATCCATGACCATTGCAGTAAGCGTTCGATTTCTTTACGATAGGCATTAAAGGTATCCTGAGAACCGGCATAACTAGCTAGAAACTCTTGAGACAGACGGTATTCTTCGGTAGTTTCAGGGATGGCAAAGTGCGAGAGGTAGTCAGTAACACAGGCTGGTGCCGGCTCGCTGAAGCTAGCAACGGTGTCAAAAAGTGCTCTCGGTGTAGTGAGTTTTGCCATTACCGCAAGGATATCCTATTACTTTAGTAACCAGTCTGGGCAGTCTATCTCATTGGTGTTGCCTAATCAAATGTATAAGCGAGTGACTATGGCCAATCAAACCCTGGGAATGCCCGATGCCCTGTACGATTACCTGCTTAACGTATCCTTACGTGAGCCGGCAGTATTGCGCGATTTAAGGCAACGTACCGCCAAGATGAGCACCGGCGGTATGCAAATCGCCCCAGAGCAGGGCCAGTTTATGGCTATGTTGGTGTCAATCCTAGGGGCTCGTAAAACGCTGGATGTAGGGGTGTTTACCGGATACAGCTCTACCGTAGTGGCTTTAGCCCTACCTGCAGATGGCCGTGTGATAGGCCTTGATACCAATATTGAATGGACCAAAATGGCACAGAAGGTTTGGGATGACGCCGGAGTTGCACACAAAGTCACCTTGAAAATGGGGTTAGCACAAGAATCCTTAAAACTCCTATTAGACCAAGGTGAGCAAGAGACTTTTGACTTTGCTTTTGTTGATGCTGATAAGCAAAGTTATGACACTTATTACGAGCTTTGCTTAAAACTGTTGCGTGTGGGGGGGGTGATGGCTTTGGACAACATGTTTCAAGAAGGCAAAGTACTTCATCCTGAAACAGAACGAGAACAAGTGCAGATAATCCATATGCTCAATCAAAAAATCCTCAAAGACGAGCGGGTGAGTATCAGTTTTTTACCGATTGCTGATGGCTTAATGCTGGTGCGAAAACTGTAGTGGCTTGCTTGTTATCATCGATGTTAAATGGATGTCAGCTTACAACCATTGCAGTGCCTAATTTAGGTTTTGTCCGAAATAGGTTTACAATTTTCGGACAATGAGGTCTTTGTGAGTCAAGTTAGCACACTGTTCCAACCGAATCATTCGCACCCCCAAGCCGGCGAGGCAGGGCGCCCTTGCTTCCGGCAATGGCTTGTATCTCCCTCGGCTCCGCCTCAGTCCGCTTTAATTGCCTCCAGCAAGGGCGCCCTGTCTCGCCTAAGCGACTCATGATTGTTATGTTAGATCAGAAATAAGAGAGGTTATTTAGAGGCTAACTTCTTAACATTATGCTCTACAGCCTCAGAGGCTTTCTCTACTAATGAAACACGAGGTAAGGTTGGAGAACCTCCAGATGTGCGGATCTGATCAACGATCGAGACTTGAGTGCGTTCGGTGTGTGAGGCAATCAGTGGTGATTGTTTGGCAAGTCGTTTCAGAACGATGCTATCGCCACTTAACAAATCTTCTGCCACAGCCATTAGTGCAATAGCTTTTTGGATGGAGAGTTTAAGACGATCGGCATTAGCGTATGATTTTGAGGATAGTTCATTTGCGATTTGAGTTGATTTGTGAATGTCAGCGTTTGCTGCGAATATCTCTTGTGTGTTAAGCGTTTCAGCTCTCAAAAGCTGCAGTACTCGTGTAACTAATGCAGAAGCCCGATCAAATTCGCTTTCATAGTGTTGGTTTCTTTCTAAAATTAACTTGATTTGGTGCATTCTATTAAATGACTTCATAGAGAATGCTAACAAGGTTGTATTTATCTTCAAATAATTTCCTAAGAAACAGTAGTCGGAAACATCAATATTTTCTAAATTAAGTCTTTGTAATGAGACATTTTCTGCTAAGGCTTTCGAGAGCTCAGTATTGAAATAAAGTTTCTCACATCTTTGGCAAGTGAGTTCGATAGTGGTTAACGAAGGATGTTTTAAGGCAACTAGTAAGATCGCTGAGAGGTGTGATATAGAAAATCTATTATGACTCAAATTCAACTGTTGTAATAAATGGTTCTGCTCTAATAACGATACCACTTCTGCTGAGACCTTATCAGTCAGTTCGTTATGACCTAAATCTAAAACCCGTAAAGGATGTCTGAATAAGGCTTTACACAAAGCTATGAAGCCTGCATCACCAATCACCTGTTTAGACAGGTTGACAGATTGCAGATGTGTGTTACATTGCAGCGCAGAGGCGATTCTAACGGCACCATTATCTCTCAACTGAAAATCAGTAAAAGTGATATCAACGCAACTCGGATCGTTATCTCGTATTTTTTGACAAATCGCATCAAACTTGATAACAGCTTCATTATTCTGATCGAGTGCTATCTGTAATAATGTCTTTCCCGTTTGATCCTGGCTTTTATTCAACAATGTGGTTAAAGCTATTGATGCTTTTTTGAGCATCAATGCCGTCAAGTATTTTTACGATATTGTATTTCCCCGCTCTGATGTTCACCAAATGATGAAGCCTTGGCAGATAATCAGATAGGCACCTAAATTAAAGTTTCTTTGCGAGATGCGCAGCCAGGCCTGTATAAGTTTGTGGTGTCAACTTCAACAAGGCTTCTTTGGCATGCTCAGGAATTGATAACAACTCTACGATTAATCATTTTGAATGAGATCAAGCTTTCTAATCGATCCTTCCATACAAAGTTGGAACAGTGCACAAGCCTTGTTGCAAATTATTACGTATCTCCTGTACACGTTGAGGGCGTGAGTGACCTGCCCAATAAAGTTCGCTGCCAACAGTTGCTTAAATGATTAGTTTACCCAAATATATTGGACGCAATTTCTGTTTGATTGCTAGGCGTTGCAAAGTCTTATCTACATTCACACGATTTCCAAGATCTAGAAAGTCAACGAGCGTCAATACGCATTATTATTAACTTCATCACAATGAGTTTATAGGTCGCCTATTTTGCTCATTTGCGAGGTAGAACCCAAACTAAGAAAAGTAATGAGCAGTCACAAAGAGCAAAGTGGGCAAATTTTGACAATTAGAGATTTTAAGGTTAACTAACCTTTTCCAGGACTTTTTGATGTCAAAGTAGCACCACCAGCCGACAACTCAGGATGGTACCGTTCATTGTACTCTTTATCGATTTGTCTAAAATATTGCATTTTTTTTTCGAGCTCAAGCTTTCTTCGATTCATATCAGCGACTGCATCAGCAAAAAAAGTGTCTTTATTCATTTCATTCTCCTAAGTAAAGTCAGTGTAATATTACATTTTAAGAGCAGCAAAATCATTTTTTTCACCACTCTCATTTAGATTCATTTTTTCCAAACTCAAGCTAACGCTATTATGGTAAACAGACAAGCATTCCTCATTGCCTGAACATAATTCTTTAATGTATAGCTCGCTAAGTTCAATCTTTTTTAGTAGCGCATTGGCAATGGCAGTGTCTTTAGTTACGCTACTCAGTTCTTTCTCAAGCGTTTCTCGAAGTTGGCTACATAAAGTTTCCCTGTTTACAAGCGCTTCTTTTTCTTCACGCAATTTCTTCGTGAATTCTATGCGCTGAGCTTTAATTTGTTTTTTTTCATCATTAATCGCCGCTTTATATACAAAAAGTCCAGTCCCAATCACACCGGCTGTGACAACACCATACCAACCCCTAATTTTAGCAGCCTTGATTGCAGCATCGGATCTTATATTAGCAGCTGATTTTGTTGCTTCTGCCTGTCTAGCCGCCGCAAGAATAGCAGCATAGGCTTGCTCCATACCTTGAGCAACTTGTGGTGGCATTTTCGTTGCTTGTCCGTTTTCGGATTCCGAGTCCAGCGTGCTTAAGCTAGCATAATAGTCATCTAATCTTTGCTTAATCTCACGCGCTTCTTTAGGAAGCGCAGATAGTTCAGTCGTAGAGAATCTACGCGGGTAATTGAAAAATTGTATTGCATGTTTTCTCATTGTTGCTTTAATCTCCGTTAGTATATTTGGCTATTCTATCAAGTATTGATATAAAATGCAAGAGATGTATTACATATGTTAGTAACACGGCTAGAAACGGAAAGTGGACCCCTGACCTCTATGCTATTTAGGATCATCAACTGGCCTAACCTGCTGCCTCATCCATTCAAACAAGGTGCGGGTATTGATCATGTCTGAATGTTGTCGCTGCTCCTGTTCCTGAAGAAATTGCTCAACGACCACTTCTGCATCTGAAATATGATGGTGAGCAAGGATGCTAAGCAATTCAGGTTTTGTATAATCATTGAGATAAATCATGGCAGATGATTACACAGTGCAGGTGACAAGGCTTTTGTGCTCGCCATGGTGCCTGAGTTTTGAGCAGCCAGTAAAAGAAAGCCCGACTGCGGAATGGGAGAGTTTGTTTGAGCGATGTTACGGATCCATTTTAAGTATTCGGTGTTGGTCGGTAAAGCGTCATCGAGCAGATCAATTAGCAAACCTTCAATACGTTGTTAATGCGAGAACAATCGTGCTGATTTTTTCAGCGTATCAAAAGGTCCCTTGCCCGCAACTTGAAGCGTATAAAGGCTGCTAGCAATTGCAAATGGAGCAACAAAAAACACCCCAGAGCCTGCACTAGTTGATAGGGCTCCACCCAAGGCATAGCGCCCATCCGGGAAAATAATAAGAACTGATCTGGCTCCAATATTGTTAGCCTTCGGATCATTTATTTTTGCATTCCTTAAAGCATTGTGTTGATAGCGAGCCCAAAATAGAGGATTTCGTGTGACATGGCTGGCATCAACGATTATTGGAGTAGCATGGAATAATTTTTGTATACTAGTAAGCAAGACAACTTCTGATAGTTCAAGCTGATGATGCTTCTTTGAGGATCAATGCCGTCGTCTATTTTTACGATATTGTATTTTCCCGGTTAGTGCACAATAGTTTCTGTAAATTCAATTTGGCTTGAGAAGTGACAAGCCAAAGATTACCCTTTGTTGAGAACTAATCAGCAAAAGGAGTAAGGCTATGGCTCACCGAGTTAATGATAATGCAGGTGAAGATATATTGGAACCACTTTTGAATCAGGGTATGGCAGGAATGCCGGAAGTACTTACCCGCCTGATAAACCAAGCGATGTTAATAAAGCGAGATCGGCATCTTAAGGCAGAGCACTATGAGCGCTTCCCAGAGAGGACAGGCTATACCAATGGCTACAAGCCTAAGCAGCTTAAAACTAGCCTAGGTAAGTTAGATCTGCAGGTTCCGCAAACACGGAGAGGAGATTTCTACCCAAGCTGCCTGGAACGCGGGATGAGGTCGGAGAAAGCCTTGAAGGTTGCTGTGACTGAGATGTATTTCCAAGGTGTATCGACACGTAAAGTCAAATCGATTATGGAAGAACTGTGTGGTTTCGAACTCACCTCAAGTGAAGTGAGCAACGCAGCAAAGTTATTGGATGGCGAGCTTGAGCAGTGGCGAACACGAAAGTTAGGTGGCTATTGTTATCTCTACTTGGATGCTATTTATGAAAAAGTTCGTTATGCAGGTCATGTGAGAAGTTGTGCGGTACTCGTTGCTGTTGGTGTTAATAAGGAAGGACGTCGTGATATTCTGGGGTTGTCGGTAGCCTTGTCAGAGCATGAAGTTCATTGGCGTGAGTTTCTGAGCAAATTACAGCTTCGAGGTTTGCATGGAGTTGAGCTGATTATAAGCGATGATCACGGAGGCTTAAAAGCAGCACGTAAAGCGATTTTACCAGGGATACCGTGGCAACGTTGTCACTTTCATTTGCAGCAAAATGCACAGGCTTATGT
>JBGSSQ010000345.1:0-3944 GCA_041736975.1 Gammaproteobacteria bacterium | reverse complement strand
GATGACTATTGCGCAACACACACAAGAAGATCCCTCGGCAGGTCTTGCTGATCCCCATCAGATGGTAAAAATTATTCCCGATTGTGATTTAGATCATCCTTGGGCAATATCACCCACGCAAGCTATCGCTAAGGCCATTGACTGCGAGACATATGCGCTGTCGCTAGATCCCCGTATCAGTAACTCAGAAGGTGTTAGCGTCGATACAGGGCGTCGTCTGTCGGCTTATGCCAATTCCCATGGTTTTTCAGGTTATTATGCCAGTTCGTTACACTCAGTAAGTTGCTCTGTAGTGGCTAAAGAGCAGGGGCAAATGCAGCGAGACAGTCATTACACTTTGGCACGTGCTGCTGATGATTTGCTTGACTGGAATACTATGGTGGAAAAAGCAGTTCAAAAAACATGCATGCGGCTAGGTGCCAGAAAAATAAAAACCTGCAAAGTGCCTGTGATATACCACGCCGATTTGGCCCGTGGATTATGGCGTCATTTGTTTTCTGCCATCAGTGGTACAGCTATTTATAGAGGTGCGAGTTTTTTGGCGGACAAATTAGATCAACCGATATTGCCCACGTTTATTACACTTTCTCAAAGACCTCATATACCCAAAGGTTTAGCCAGTGCCCCATTTGATGATGATGGTGTTGCCACCCAAGATCGAGACTTTGTCAGCGAAGGTGTGTTGCGTAGTTATCTAATGGGAACGTATTCTGCTCGTAAGCTGGGATTAAAATCAACGGGTAATGCTGGTGGTTTGCAAAATTGCTTCGTCACTCTGGGCGATCAAGATTTAGCGGCTCTGTGCAAAGCCATGGGCACCGGTTTTTTAGTTACTGAACTCATTGGCCAAGGTGTTAATATGGTCACAGGCGATTATTCCCGTGGCGCATTTGGTTATTGGATAGAAAATGGCGAAATTCAGTTTCCAGTTGAAGGTGTGACCCTCGCCGGCAATCTACTCGACATGTTCTCACACCTGAAAGCAGTGGGCAACGACATCGACACCCGCAGCAGCCTTCAAACAGGTTCATTATTCCTCCATGAAATGACCCTGGCTGGAGACGCCTGAGTACAAGCGAACAACAGTCACTGTACTCGATTCAACATTAAGCCTGCGATATGTTATGAGAAGCAACTGAAGATGCTTTGCAAAGCCAATCGAGGTCGGTACAACCTATTTAGGAGAATCTGCACTAACCGTAGCACTTAAGTTAACCAAGAATGAATGAAACAGTTTGTTTTTGTTTAAGAAATTTATTTTAGATGAAAATCACTGCCTGCCTTAGACTCAGCATGTCTGCTTTCAAATGTACCTTTATGTTGTTAAAGTGCTTTTAATGACCGAGAAAATTGTGTCTTTTCATTTTCTTCAATAGTAGATATACTCGATTGAATCATATCCTCGATACTGTCCGAACTATCGCCGTTTTTGCTGGCGGGCTATCATTAGATTGCTGCTGCAGCCATGCCTGCAGTTCCATAAATTCTCTTTGAGAATCACTAAAACTCGAACTCTTGCGATCCATATCATCATAATCTGCTTGCATAACGATCTCTACTTTTAAATTTTACAGGTTCAGTATACAACTTTATTGTTAAGGCAGTATTAAGTAGAGCATAGATTAAATATCCGAACTCTGTACACGACAAAAATTCTCATATCTGTCCCTCTAGGGGCGGTGATATCAGTAAAAATCACTGACTCGTTTACAGGTGAAGATAAAACAGTGGCAGATGTCAGTCGATCTTTATCATTTTGAATCTAGGGTGTTATTGGTTCTAGCTAAACATGTAGATTCTTATGGTCTTGCTTCAATGCTACTACAACTATGGATATTGGTAACTCCACTGTTTTTTATTTAAAGTTGCTGTGGTAACATTTTTGAAAGTATCTGAAACTGCTGTATGGCAAAATATTCGTCTGACATATTATAACAGGGGTAATGACAATGAAATTAAGTAATGAAAAGCTATTTACAACAATGAGTATTCCAGCGCCAGAATCAAAAAACTATGTCTTTAAATATCATTCCATAAAAAATCTGGTTTCTGGCTATAAACCTGCTTATACTGATCTTGCTGTGATTAAAGTTTTAAACATTGCTGAACTCTGTAGTGAAGAAGATGTGAGAATGGGGTGGATCAAGTTCACCAATGAGCGTCATGATAAAACTTTAAATACTGTAAACGAAGCTAAATGGGTGTTACGGTTTCCTAAAGGCAGTCCCAGCATTAACAGGGCATGGAAAATTCTGGTTGAGTTGGTCCAGAAAGATGTTTTATGGGATATAAAGGCATCCGCAAAGAATGACAGAGACACTCAAGTTATCTGCGTCTACGCAGCAGATGACAAAAATATACAAGAAATGGTGAAGGTATATGATATTCTTCTTAAAAATGGATTGATTGATTTACACATGGCAGAAGCCATCAACGCTAAATCAATAGCCTTCATCACAGATGAAGATACTCGATTAAGAGAGTCAAGACCAACGTACACCCATAAGGATATTGAAGATTTACATAAGCTATTGGAGTTAAAAGATACTGTTAGCGAAGAAATGTTTAACAGTAAATGGGCCGAATTTTCTCATGCACTCGAGTGTCAAAAAACAGCTATTGAGCTTCCTGTTAACTATAGACCAACGTATTTTTCAGATAGCGAAGTACAAGCACGACAAGCTTTATTGATAAAAATCAATCAACATCAACATGATAGTGGCACCTCATCTGTACCTGTTTTGCATGCTATATTACAGGATATTCGATCAACACTGACGTGCAACTACAAGTTTACCATGACAGAACTTCTGCAGCATGGTGAGAATCTTTTGCGGGGGAGTCGACCTAAGCAGAACGCATTGATTGCGGTTTTTAATAGGAATGTGGCTGTAAAGAAATATGATGACGCAATAAACTGTATTGGACTACTCATCAACGATGAAATAAATCGCTCAATGCTGGATAAAGCATCGACTCTCAATAGGTGAAATTGTTCTTAGTCACTATGGCCGCTTGGTATGCTGTGCTCTTTGTCGGATGTCGTACAGTACTCATGCAAGTAGGCTGTATGATGAGAGTGTTCATCAAACTGTGTCAACGGTTTATCACAAACGTACATTTAATCTACCTGCGAAATAAATGTCAAGCTGTGAAATTGTTTCAGCCCAAAGATGCACGGGCATGTTCCATTTTTTTTGAATTTGCTGTATCGCACAATAAATCAATTTAAATAGTGCGTTTTCAGAAGTAAAAGCACCTTTGGACTTCGTATATTTTCGAACTTGGCGGTGAAACCCCTCTATAGGGTTGGTTGTATAGATAAGTCGTCGCACAGGCTTTGTATACTTGAAATATGCCGAAAGATATTCCCACTTTGTTTGCCAGGATTTCAGCACAATCGGATATTTGGCGCCCCATTTCTCGTCTAGTAATAATAAATTTTGTTCTGCCATATTTTGGGTGTCAGCAGCGTAGACAGTCTTTAGGTCTTTCAGGAAGGCCTTCTGATCCTTGCTAGCCACATAACGTAATGATTGGCGTATTTGGTGTACAATACACAATTGTACTTCAGTATTAGGAAAAGCAGCTTGTATTGCGTCAGGAAAGCCCGTAAGCCCATCTACACAAGCAATTAATATATCTTCAACTCCTCTATTTTTTAAATCATTCAAAACGCTTAGCCAAAAATTAGCGCCTTCACTTTCGGCGGCGTAAAACCCTAATATTTCTTTGCGACCCTCCTGAGTTATACCCAGAATGTTGTATATCGCTTTTTTAATAACTTTGCCTTCATCTCGTGTTTTAAAAAACATAGCATCTAGAAAAATAACTGGATAAACAGATTCTAATGGTCGATTCCGCCATTCGACAATAACTGGGATAAGCTTATCAGTGACTGCGCTAATTTTAGCTGACGAAATATCTACACCATACATTTCAGC
>JBGSSQ010000324.1:0-11836 GCA_041736975.1 Gammaproteobacteria bacterium | reverse complement strand
ACAACCGATGCCGAATGTGACGGTAATAAGATAACTGCCAACCAGAGTGGCATGATCATGAT
Source organism: Gammaproteobacteria bacterium (assembly GCA_041736975.1). Taxonomy (GTDB): domain Bacteria; phylum Pseudomonadota; class Gammaproteobacteria; order JAIEPX01; family JAIEPX01; genus JAIEPX01. Next base: position 11,774 of record JBGSSQ010000324.1, on the reverse strand, counting down.
GATAAAAAGTGTCAGTAAATAGGTGGTATAGATGAACTTGCCTATTTTTGTGAAAATGCTCAGACATTTTTTTGCAGCGGCCCCTATAGAGAGCTTCATTAATTGCCAGGCCATCGGTGTGTGGCGCTGTAGTAATCGGCGTTGCTCGTAAGCATTTTTACATGCGCTACGTTGCAACTTTCCACTGGACGTTTTGGTGATAGTGTCGGGTGGGGCCGTGATTACTTCGTCGGGTGGAATCCCTATAACATTAGCGATTCTTTCAGTAATGCTATTTTGAATGGCTTGTTGAGCGTGCTTGTCTTTCTCATGAGTCTCAGCCACGATAATTAATTTTTCGGTGCCTTTGCGTTTATCTGCAGTGCCAAAAGCAATCACCCGACCTTTGCGAACCCCCACAACTTGCTCTACAATTTCTTCAACTTCTTGTGGGTAAATATTACGCCCGGCTTTTATAATCACATCTTTTTCGCGCCCGGTGATATAGAGGTTGCCATCAGCAATGTAGGCAAGGTCACCTGTTCTACACCAGCCATCATGAATAGCGGCTTCAGTCGCTGTTTGATTTTGAAAATAACCTTGCATGGCAGACGGGCCTTGAAATTCTAAATGGCCAGCTTTTCGTTCGTCTAGCTCATGGCCTTCGTCATCAACGATGCGAATGTTATGATTCGGGATTGGTTTGCCGCATGAAGGGAATTCAAGCGCATTCTTATTGGTTGAGTCGGCCACCTGGGCTGTTTTAAATTCGTCCATGGCCGTACGGTCTATGCGATCGATGATAGGCGGTGTTCCCAATGTAGGAATAGTCAGTGCGACTGAGTTTTCTGCAAGTCCGTATACCGGGTTGAGTGATGTGGCCTTGAAGCCATATGGGGTGAATTTTTTGATAAAGCGTTCTAATGTTCTTGGGTAGATAGCTTCAGCACCGTTGAATGCGCATCGCCAAGAACTTAAATCAAGTCCTACCAGTTTTTTTTCATTAATTTTATTTAAGCAAAGCTCATAGGCAAAATTGGGCGCTGCGGAAATGGTGCCGCGATGATAGTGAATTGCCCATAGCCATTTTTCAGGATGAGTAAGGAAAGTGATGGGAGACATGATGGTCACAGGGACCCCGTGGTATAGACTGCCCAGCCAAGTTCCTATCAGTCCCATATCATGATACAGCGGTAGCCAACTTACCACCACGTCTTGAGGTTGTATATCGAGCGCTTCACCGATAGAGTGAATATTACTGAGTAAATTAGCGTGCGTGAGTTGCACTCCTTTAGGTGAGCCTGTGCTTCCTGAGGTATATTGTATCAGCGCCAATTGTTGGCTATTGAGGTTGGGTAACGGTAAATTATGCTGATTGGCCGAAAGCTCGTCTACCGTAGTGATGTGTTTTAAGGGTTTGACATACTCGCGCAACACATTGGAAAGTTTAGAGACGGCAGTAAAGGTGATGAGTATGTGGGTCATCGCATTAGTCAAAATTTTTGTTTCGTGCTTAATATACGCTTCAATTTGGTTTGCCCTAAAGGGCGGATAAATGGGCACTGGAACGCCACCGGCCAGTATTACGCCAAAAAAGGCGCTAAAAAAGTCGTGCCCCGTAGGTAGCATAATGGCGACTGTTTGTTGGGGTGATAAGCCGCGGAATAATAGGCCTTGAGCAACGGCATTGGCAGACTGCAGTAATTGCCCGTAGGAAATAATGTCTTCTTCTCCTTGGCTACCATGCAGATAGATATGCGGCCGATTAGGCTCCTGTGTGCCATACTGGTAAAGCAGATCAGCCAATGTGCTAGCTGAATGAGGGTCTATACTGCTGGCTTTGAGATGAGGGATATGCTGTAGCTGGGTGGGTTGAATAGACGGATTGGCTTCTCTTATCACGGCGACTAGATCGGCTAAGGACTCAGCTTCAGTAAGTAGGTTTTCCGGCAAATTAATGCTAAAGGCTTGCTCTGTTCGATGTAGTAACTCTGCTTTTTCCAGGCTGCCGATTCCTAGCTCTTTCTGAAGATCGGCCTCCATTGAGACCAAGTGGAGCGCGCGTTGGTGCTCGAGATCAACCAGAAGTTGCCGCGTAATACTGAGCAGTTGATCTTCTATGTCCAGAGATAGCTCCAAATTGCAATCCTAGAGAGTAGTCAAGCCAAAGGGACTAGTTTAACCATTATCCTGCCTGGGTCAACAATGAAGTGGTATCTGACTGGAGCTTGTGTAGGTTTCGCAGCAATTCCCGCTTAAGTAGGGGGTCTTGCGGGTTGCGTTGCTTATGTGCCCAGTATATCATGCCGTGGTACACTGGATTGTCGGAGTTAATTTATGAAAAAATGGATTGTAAGGCTTGTTGTTGCGGCTTTATTGGTGCTGATTCTCCCAGTAGGGTTGGGGGAGCTCGCTAAAAAAAGTATAAGAAGTCGTGTGGCAAACCTGAATTTAATTCAAGAAAAAAGTCAGCAAGGTCCAAAATTTCGACTTGAAATAACCGACTATCAGCAAGGATGGTTTCGCTCCAAAGCCAAGCTGGCAGTCTATTTCAAGAAGGCATCATTAGCGCCGATTATACAGCAACAACTTGCACCGATGCTAAACCTAAGTCCTCAAAAGGCAGAGTCTGGATTACTTCAGCTGGAATCCGATTTGACGATTATTCATGGTCCTATTATCGTTCAACATAATAATCCTAACGTCGCCACACTACAATTTGGTTTGGGCTTTGTAGAGAATATCCTCAGTTTGCCATGGAATGAACAGACTCAACAGCGTATAAAAGCCATTTTAGGACACGAAAAAATAGTGATGTCTAGTACATTAATCAGTTATTTTGGCGCATTTTCCAGCGAGATTAATTTACCTAAAGTTCATTACACTGATGCGGCGAGTGATATTAAAGTTGATTGGGATGGGCTTAGTCTATCAAGTCAGATGTCAAAAGATTTGAAGGACGCGAATTTAAAACTGCATGTGGCGCCAATAAAAATATCACATCTCAATGGAGTGAAGGTTTTTGATGCTGCGGCTCTCAGTGTACTTGGGGATGCGCGACAAGGCTCATACGGAATTTGGTCTGGCAATTTCAATCTGAAGATGGCTAATCTCGAGTTTAGTAAGGAGGGGGCGCCGGAATTTGCTTTAATGGGAGTTGAGGCTGTTTCGGCTGTTAATGTAGATGATGACGCATTATCAGTGTCAGTAAATTATCAGGTGTATAACATTTTTACCAACGGTAAAAGTTATGGGCCATCAAGTTTGTTGTTTCAACTTAGTGGGTTAGGTGCTAAACAATATAAATCGTTAACCGATAAACTAAATGATCTTGATTTACAGGCAATGCCAGAACATCAGTTAGCTTTATTAAGTTTGCAACTTTTGCCGGAATTTACGCGAATGCTTTATGGCACATCGCTGGCTATTGTGTTCAATACCAAGGCACCTGAAGGTGATATTGAGTTTACCCTGCGTATGGATTTACCCCCTAAAAACTCACTGATAGGTGATATTACTAAGTTAATTGAAGACACAAAGGGGCAGTGCGCTTATTCTATGCCTAGAGAAATCCTTAAGAGAATGTTGGCGAGTGAAGCAGAAATTGCGCTTAATACCGAAATTATGGCTGCAGCTAAAGAAAGAGGTGAGCTGCCAGATTTAAGCTCGGTACAATTAATGGCTGACAGTGCGGCAGAAGAGCATCTTGCTGCGTTGCAGCGAGAAGGATGGATTAGTATCTCTGATGGATTGGTAAGCGGTAACTATCTGTATAAGTCCGGAAAAATTCTATCAGGTAATAAGGTTCTTTTTGATATCATGGGGCTATTGCAAGCTGCATTACGTTGAGGTGATTTTTTATGAAAAAACAAAGTAGCTATCCCGCGTTTGAATACGCGGTTAATAGAGCTGAAATAAAAGCTTTCAGTTTTTTGAAACCTGATTTTATGGCTTGTCTTCCACTTTTTGTTAATCAGCTAAAGTTGCGGGGATTGTCAGCCGAACAGGCAGGTGGGCAGGTTGTTTTGCAAATGGCTCATCGCGCTTTCGGCAACGCTTTAGAACACTCAGAGTATGCTTTAGTGAAATCGGCTAATGACTTCACAACATTCTTGTCAAAATTTGAGGCTGCCGACATTGAGATGCTCGTTGCTTTTTTGTTGGATAATCTTTCAATTGCTGAAACCGAACTATTTATTACCTATGTCTTAAAATTAGAGCACATGAATAATCCTAATGATTATGCTCGTGGAACATCACTTGCGGGGCAGTTGATAAAAGTGATTTCTGCACGCACTGGCTCTGCCTACTTTAGTGAATATCTTCTTGAGAATATTAAGAAAATAGAGTTGCTGATTGAAAAAAATCTATATCAGTTTGCAAAATATGCTTATAACTTACGTCACTTGCAGGTTGGCGATTTGTCTTTTGAAAACCAAGCCATATTGACCGGTCTTCTCCAAAACTTTCTTGATGCGATATGTCAAAACCATGAAAAATTGCCGCATTTATTTCGATTGGTTTGTAAGGTTGTAGATAGTGTGGATTTTATTGAATATAACGTTAGGGTTGTGATGGTCAAGGATCAAAATGAAGCTGATCTACCTACTGCAAAAGGCATCAATGGCGGGACCTATGTTGTTAATTATGTCAAAGGAAATCCGTCCCTGTATTATCTCAATTCAAAAAAAACACTGACTTATATCGATATTAATTCTATAGCTGATCTTCAAGAAGCCTTAAAACAAAAGTCTGTATATAAAGCACAGCAAGCGCTAATGCCATATCATAATGCTTGCCTTAAACGTGATAGGAAAGTGGGCTTGATAAATACTCGGTTTATTGGCTATATAGTGACTAAACGATGTGAGGCGATGTATAATCCTAATTCTGACTTGGGTATTATCTTGATGTCGACTTTAAATATGCTGACTATTGAGTCAATGCATGGGTTGTCAGCTAACCGATCTTCATCAGACCCTTACTTGACAAATTTCATCACGCCTGAAAATAAACAGGCATTAAATCATTTTTATCAAAAAATTGATTATCAAACTGCGGATCAAAATGTAGTTGCTTCACCTTTAAATAATGATCTGTTGGTGGTGGAGCAAAAAGTTGTTTTTATCAGTTACCTGGTGGATGTACTAAAGCGCTTCCAAAGCGTCTGTGCTGATGTGGCACAGAAAAGAGAGCAGTCACTGTCGCCTCGCCAACAAAAAAAAACCAATGAGAAGCGCATTCAAGAGATTGTTGTCGATCCAAACGATAAAACGTTGAGTATTGCTCGCTTTTGTTCTTTGTTGAATGTCATTTCAGACTATAGGCGTAAAGAACGTGAGCTGCAAAAGGTAGAAGGGCTGTATAGAGAAGCAATGGAGCTATGTTTGCTCTACCTATTGGAAACAGTGATCCGACCTTATGTGTCACTCTTTAGTGATGATCAGCCACGGCTCGTTCAGGATTTAGAGTCTATTTTGAAGTCAAAAAACACAGTGCTCGATACTATCGTCTACGTGAGTTTTATTTCTCAGGCAACCGAGAGTCCATTGTTAAATTTGAGGAAAAAAATAGAAGATGATGCAAAAGGTTTTGATGGCTTGTCGTACAAAGACTTCGCCACTCATATTGACAACTATATACAGCTTTTTCACCCTAGCTTTAATTTAAAAGAAAATCTTCAAGCTTGTTCTGATAGAAACAATGCGTCATCTGAGGTTTTGATGAGTTTTTTCAATTAAATTATTAATACGTTCCTGGCGTTAAAGCCCATTTGATATGCCATTGACCACCTTCATGAGCTAAGCATACCGCCGTCCCAGGTTGATAATCTACCAGATTGAAGCTATGGTCACTGACCAAGAGTTGGCTGGTGAGTTTGCCAATAAAAGGAAGGTGCCCGACCAGCATAATATCTTCTGTACAGGTGCTAATCTTATTTATTATGGGCTCGATAGGGGCGTCGGGCTCTAGACCATCAAGTAGCGCACAGGAATCGTTTTGCAACTGTGCAGCGAGAATCTCGGCTGTTTGTCGTGCTCTGGTCTTGCTGCTGTGGAAAATGTGTGGCACTTTGACTCTAATTCGTGACAAATGAGTCGCTAGACGTTTGATATCAGCTTCACCATCAAAGCTTAATGGGCAGGTCATGCTGACGTCAATTGGTACATATTGACCATGTCTTATAAGATACAATTTCAATGTGGGTCTCCTTATGTCAGCAAATGATATCATGGCTGAGAGTGCTGTCCAATGACTTATAGACAATAGCTTGAAGGCATTTAACGTGGGGGGTGCTTAAGATTGGTTTAATGTTTGTATGGCATACTGGGCCCTATCTTGAGCAAACTAACATGAGAAAACAGTCTATGCGAATAACAAATGAGCAAGATGCTTACCAATCTATAGGCATCACCAAAGAAGAGTTACGTGAGGGCGATATAATCTTCGAAACGGACTTTAGGTCTAATACGCATGGATTGCATCAGGCGATCCGCTTTGGGCAGACGTTGCAAGCATGGCTGTTTCCCCGTGGTCATAAAGAAACCGTGCATGCGGCTGTTATTGTATGTGCTAATGATCTTCCGGGTAAGCCACTTCAGGTTGTAGAGGTTGTTGGTAAAGGTATACGTACTAAAAATATAGAGGATCTTGCGCCATGTACATTTTTTGTACTTCGTTCTTCGTTGGATCCGTTTTCTCAGGAAGTTGCACGCACAGCTTATTTTATGTACAAGTATCTACGCAAGAATGAGCAAGGCTTAAAACAAGAAGAACTGATTGATTATCCTGTAAAAACAACAAAAAAAAGCGTTGCTCACCGTGTCCCAGGGGACGGCACCGTCATCAGTGGTCCCACGGGGTTTAGGCACGCGGGTAGTGGTGTGGGAATGCTTTTTTCTCAGAGAAAAATACTTAAAAATGAGGGGGTAGTGGTACCTGCATTGCCAGAGGTCTTGGAAGATGATGTGGTTATTGGACCACCTTCAGGATTGACTCGTCAAGATATAGTTAGCGCCCCAGCTTCGATTGGCCGTCGAGGGCATGGTGTGAATGCTACACCTCCGGTGACTTATAGTAGGGTGAAAGCGATGGGGTCTTTAATTATACCCTTGCAATACCTTTTTCCTGATATTTTCAAGGAAGCTGACCGTCAGGTGACGGCTGAATCATTTTGTTCCATGTTTGTGATCGAGTGTATGCAAATTGCGCAGTCTAGGTTGGATCTAAAGAATCCTATTAAGCTCGGTGCCCATTCTACACCCAGATCTCTTGAAGACTATCTAACTACCCACCCTGATTTTTCATTGCATGTGATACCGTCAAAGGGTGTAGATATCGTGCCAGTGATTTTAGATGTGATGTTGAGGGAGGAAATTGACCGCCAAAAGGGATCTCAAAATGCCCTCGAACAAATCGCCGGTTGTCAGGCTGATGATGAGATGACGTTATTAGCAACTGCTGATTTTCGTGATAATAGCCCATTTAATATCGCGCTGGTTGTACTTAATAGAGTGCTGCCGATTTTAAATTTCCCCGAGTCTGTATTGACTCAAGCAAGGCTATTTGGCATGGGTAAAAGATTAATCCTTGGCGACACTGTGAAAAACTTAGCGAATGAACTGCTTTCTAGCGAGCAAAAGTACGACGTTGATACTTGGGCTGATCACGATATTGATTTCAAGATGTAATGATTTTAAAAAGCGGGTTAAGCTACCGTCTTCGTTTTCACCGGCAACTGCAGAGGGGCTTCCTCCTGTCCTTGCGGTGACATGGGGTGGATGATAGCATGATCACTCGATAAGACGACTTACACTATAGGGAGATTAGATGTCGTTTCAGTGGGTCATTTTAGGGACTGATGCCCTTTTATATGCGTTGTTCTTGAGCGTGCTTATTTTTTTGATTTGGGCTCGGCGACATGAACAATGGCGTGCACCTTGGCGACAGATCGGGCGGCGGCGATTGGCAATGGTGGCCTTTGTGGTATTGGCAATGTTTGCTTTGATCGCGTTACTTGATTCCATGCATTTTCGATCGGCGGTTAAGCAAGGGGATCATCAGCAGCGATACTATTCGGCGGATGTTGTTAGTGTTCTTGATCGGTTGTTGGCTCCGATAGGTGAGCAATACGAGAAAACGTATTCGGCACCTCTTGCCATGTATTCATTTGTAAAATCCGGCCCCACACACACCTATTCACGATTGAAATATGGTGGCAGACACCTTTCATCCTATGATCAAAAAAGTACCGATATTTTAAAGCAATGTATTCTAGGGACATTATGGGGGCTTGGAATTGGTTTGGCGGTTTTTATTTTGGTGGTTAGTGCACAAGCTTGGTCAAAGAATAAATCTATTAATCAGTGTGTCTTACAGATTCTTGGAGGCAAGACACAGTTCGTTTGGCGTCCTATCTTTATCACTTTATTTTGTTTGCTTATTATAGGTAGCATAGCAATCAAACTATCGCTTTATTATCATTTACTGGGTACTGATAAAGTGGGTGCTGATATTTTCTATCAAGTGATTAAAAGTATTCGCACTGGACTAGTGATTGGTACGGTGACTACCTTGGTTATGCTACCATTTGCCTTATTGTTGGGGATGATGGCAGGGTTTTTTGGTGGTTGGGTGGACGATATTATTCAATATATCTATACCACATTGAGTTCAGTACCAGGTGTTTTGTTGATTTCTGCCTCTGTATTATCCTTGCAGGTTTTTATCAGCAATCATCCCGCTCAATTCCCGACTATTTCTCAACGCGCCGATGCTCGATTATTAGCTTTGTGCCTTATTTTAGGTGTCACTAGCTGGACAGCTTTATGCCGATTATTGCGCGCTGAAACGCTTAAAGTCAGAGAGATGGATTATGTGCGCGCGGCAACAGCTCTTGGCGTTCAGCGCTTTAGAATTATCTTGCGCCATATTTTCCCCAATGTATTGCATATCGTATTGATCACCGTCGTGCTCGATTTTAGTGCGTTGGTGTTGGCTGAGGCAGTGTTGTCATATGTTGGCGTGGGTGTTGATCCGTCTTCCTTTAGTTGGGGGAATATGATCAATAGTTCAAGGCTTGATTTAGCGCGTGAGCCCACCGTGTGGTGGCCACTTTTTTCTGCCTTTATTTTTATGTTCACATTAGTGATTGCTGCCAATTTATTTGCTGATGCTGTGCGCGATGCTTTTGATCCACGCTTAAGGGATGCAAACTGATGAGTAGCACTGCAGGCGGCTTACAAATAAAAGATCTCAACGTTTATTTTAAAAAACAGGTAGAACGAGTGCCTGTGATAAAAAATGTCAATTTGACTATTGAGCCAGGTTGCACTTTGGCATTAGTGGGCGAGTCAGGCAGTGGGAAAACGCTCACTTCATTGGCTATAATGCAATTATTGCCTCTAAACGCGATGATAGATACCAAGAGCGCTATTTTGTTTAATGGAACTGATCTATTAACTAAATCAGAGCTAGCCATGCGAGGAATTCGTGGTCGTAAAATTGCCATGGTTTTCCAAGAAGCTATGACAGCGCTTAATCCAGTCTTGAGGATTAGCCAGCAAATTGATGAAGTTTTAAAGTTTCATCTGTCGCTATCAAAAAAACAACGCCTGCAAAAAACACATAGTTTACTGGAGGAAGTGGGCATTGCCGATGCGGTTGGTTGTGCGAAAAAATATCCTTTTGAGCTGTCGGGTGGAATGAGACAGCGTGCAATGATTGCCATGGCCTTAGCCTGTGAGCCTGAACTGTTGATAGCTGACGAGCCAACTACGGCGCTAGATGTCACCATCCAAGCGCAAGTATTGGACTTACTTAAAGAGATACAAAAAAATAGAAAAATGAGTATTTTATTTATCACCCATAATCTGGGTATTGTTTATCGCATGGCTGATTTTGTGGCGGTGATGCGGCACGGTGTTATTGTGGAGCAAAATTCTGCTGAACTATTTTTTACAAATCCTCAGCATCCTTACAGCCGGCAATTATTTGCCGCTGTTCCTGATTGGCGCAGCATAACACCTGCTGAACCAGCTGCAGGGGAGCCTCTTGTTAAGATTGAAAATCTTAAGATTTACTTTCCTATACGTAAAGGTCTTTTTAAACGAGTGGTGGATGAGGTCAAAGCTGTTGATGGTATTAATTTGTCACTTTATCGTGGTCGTACTTTAGCTTTAGTCGGTGAGTCAGGTTCAGGAAAAACAACGGCCGGCTTAGGTATATTGCAATTGCAGCCTATTACCAGTGGTAGTGTAACCTACGATGGAGAGCAATTGGTGGGTGTTGATATCCACCACTTAGAAGAGTTGCGTGCCAAATTTCAAGTTATTTTCCAAGATCCGTATTCGGCAATGAATCCGCGGATGATTATTAATGATGTTATCGCTGAAGGGTTGCTCACACAAAAACCCCGTAAAACCAAAAAACAGCGTGATGAAATCGTCAAAGAATTATTGGTTAAGGTGGGTTTGGAGGCTGAACACGCTTATCGCTATCCTCATGAGTTTTCCGGTGGACAGCGTCAGCGTATTTGCATTGCCCGCGCACTTGCTGTGCAGCCGCAATTTATTATTTGTGATGAACCGACTAGTGCTTTAGATGTGTCTGTTCAGCAAGTGGTGTTAAATTTACTACAGTCTCTACAGAAAGAGTTTAATCTGGCCTATCTTATGATCACCCATGATTTTTCTGTGGTCGAGAAAATGGCGCAAGATGTAGCGGTGATGTATGAAGGGAAAATTGTAGAGTCTGGTCCGGTAGAAAGTGTTTTATTAAATCCTCAGCATCCCTACACCCAAAAATTACTATCAGCCGTTCCCCATTTCAACAACCACCGAGTAGCGATCAATGAGCCCAGCTGAAATCCATTTTGAAAGACTCCCTGCTAAAGAGGGTGGGATTGGTCTTATCACCCTACAGCGTCCTCAAGCTCTCAATGCGTTGACAATGTCAATGTGTCAAAAGATAAACCAATATTTGCAAGAGTGGGAGCGCGATAGCCTCATTAACGCCGTGGTGATACGAGGTCAGGGTGAGCGAGCTTTTTGCGCTGGTGGTGATGTGCGTCAAGTCTATGAAATCGGTCGTGTAGACCGCGAGCATGCCTTCGAGTTTTTCTGCCATGAGTACCAGATGAATAGACGCCTATTTCATTTCAGTAAGCCGTATATAGCATTGATGCACGGTGTTACCATGGGGGGCGGTTTGGGTGTGTCGGTGCATGGCTCCCACCGTGTGGCCGCAGAGTCACTGGTATTGGCCATGCCGGAAACAGGGATTGGGTTTTATCCCGATATCGGTGGTAGCTATTTTCTACCTAAGTGCCCAGGAAGATTGGGTTGGTACTTGGGGCTGACGGGCGATAAAGTGAGTGCCTATGATGCATTTTATTTAGGATTAATTGATTTTGTGATTGATCAAAGTGACTTCGCTCAAATCATTGATCAGCTGACCGCCCTGAAGTTTGGCAATGATGCCCATGCGCAAGTTTCAGAGTTGCTAAAATCATGGCAATTACCCATTCAACAAAGCCAGCTGATGATTGATCAACCAGCAATAAATCATTATTTTTCAGCAAGTACAGTAGAAGATATTTTTTCAAAACTTCGTGAAAAACCCACGCTCAGAAGTCAGAATATTGATCTACAGCTGAGCAAAAAATCACCTACTAGTCTCAAAGTTACACTACAGCTGTTGAATCAAGGCTCACTACTTGATTTTGATCAATGCATGGATTATGAATTGAAACTCACTCAGCGCTTTTTGCGCGATCACGATTTTTACGAGGGTGT
>JBGSSQ010000322.1:0-12834 GCA_041736975.1 Gammaproteobacteria bacterium | reverse complement strand
AGGCAAACAAGCCACCATGGCCTCTATTTTTTCTTTGTGAATATAGGCTTCCAGCTCATCGCCGCTCATAACATCCAATACCGCTGCGTATAAATAAGGTGATGGCATTAGCTGTGCAAAATGCGTCTTTTCACTGTCAATAAGATGAACTGTGTGCTCACCCGAGGCTAACAGCTGCGCCAGCACAGAGCCTATCTGACCGGCACCTGCTACTAAAATATTCATGGCATACTCCTTAGAACATTAACTCCGTAGACTCTTTACTCCACTCTTAGCCAATCGTGGCGACTGATGTATTCTTATTATAGATTGTGTTCAGGATCATTGCCAGGCGATAGCCCGCTAAAGCCAGCCGTTCTTCCATGAGTAGTATACCTTTGGCGCGATATATTTTTGATGGGCTTGCATTTTCTGGCGCTTGATAGATAAAAGAGGCTGATAATGAACGCCCCTCTCTGGCCCACTCAATAACGGGCTGCGACAGCTTATCTTGTTTATGCACACCAGATACTACCGAGCTCTGAATCAAGGGCGCAGATAGTTTTGTATAGTGCTCTAGGGGATAGCGCTCTTGAATTTCTTCTGCATATTGCCTAATCCCAAGTCCTGTTGTTTTTGAACGTCGCTGGTAGGGCTTAAACTTGCCTAACCCCCTATCCCAGTAAGCGTGCATATTGTCAGCAATTGAACTTTTGATTTTATGGCTATTGCCACCATGATCACCTCGAGGATGTTCTTTGCTAAAACGATTCACTGTATGGAGAGGCTGGTGAATATCTCCAACAACATGCACTAACAATTTCAAGCATGTTTGCTGCTCATCAACACTAGATTTAGGATTGTTGAGTACTACCTTGCAATGGTTAATACCGTAAACCGCGTTGATAGGATTGGGGGGCTTGGATTTGATACCCGGAGCAGCCAACGGTAAATCAATGTAATGCCACAGACGAAATCTGCTGTCGCCTCGATCACGAGACCAATCAGCCCATGTTGAAATATACACAAAGCGACTTCGCGCTGGATAAAACTTCGCTTTTTCTTCTGTTAGACGATCTACCGCTATTTTGGCTTGTGGTGTTAGATGATCGTAGGCTATATGCGCGACTAGTTTGTGTCCAACGGCGCTCCATGCCATCAGCGGGGCTGGCAGTAAGCACAGTAAGAGAACCATACACCGTTTCAATTTTTTCAACAATGCTGAACTCCTATATTTAATTTTTGGCCATTATTCACTGCAGTTAATCTATACCAAAATGGCTGACTATTGTCGTGAACCTTTACAGTTTGGAGGAAGCCGGCTGCACTGGATAGCTTCGCTCGTGATGACAGTTACGCTCTTCAAATTTTCCGCAGACGTATTTTTTCTACTACGTGATGCTGGTCTTTGCATAAAATCAAATTAGCTCGATTTTTATACGGCTCTACATTTTCATGTAAATTTTTTGCGTTGATAGTGAGCCAGATATTACGAGCAAATGCCGAGGCCTCTTGGTCAGTCATTTCCAGGAACTGATGCATGAAAAGATCTTTATTATCATTAGATTGCGACCTAAAGCTCATGAATCGGTCCACATACCAATCCTCTATGCTTTTAGGGTTTGCATCCACGTAAATACTGAAATCAAAATAATCTGAAACGTGTACTCTTGGAAATTCACTGACGGTTGGATTACTGACTTGTAATACATTTAAACCTTCCACAATCACAATATCCGGGGTTTGCAACACTTCGCATTTATCGGGGAGTAGATCGTAATATTCATGTGAGTAAATGGGGACAGACAGACCTGTTTTGCCGCCCTTGAGATCCGTCAGTAATGTCAGCAATTTTTGCACATCATAACTTTCAGGAAAACCTTTGCGCTCCATCAAGCCACGCTGCTCCAAAAGGGCATTGGGGTAAAGGAAGCCATCAGTGGTGACCAGTGCCACCTCACGGTGGGCCGGCCAACGTGACAGTAGAGTTTTGAGTAAGCGCGAGGTGGTACTTTTGCCCACCGCCACACTGCCTGCCACACCAATAATATAGGGTACACGGGGGGCTTTACTGCCTAAAAAGTCGCTGGTAACACGATACAGCTCTTGAGTGGCCTCAACATATAAGTTTAACAACCTAGCCAAAGGCAGGTAGACTTCAGCCACTTCTATTAATGAAATAGGCTCGTTGCGACCGCGCAACTGCTCCAACTCAGCTTCAGTTAAAGTCAATGGAGTATCTTGACGAAATTTACGCCAATTCTCTCGATCAAACTCTAAAAAAGGTGTATGATTCGCCATCAGATATTTTATCGGTTACTATGATGGGTCAATCCTAGGTAGTTATCATGAACAAATCAATGATTATCATGATCAATGCACTCTAGTCAGTGCCCTTAACTGTGAACTTGGATAATGAGAATGCCCCAACTATTCGGACGGATTCTAAATTTTAGTCGTATACTCGGTCCAGGAATGCTGTTTGCTGGCGCTTCTATAGGGGCTTCTCACCTAATTCAGTCAACTCGAGCAGGAGCCAACTACGGCTTCATTATGCTAGGCGTTGTACTGCTGATTATTGTGATCAAATATCCATTTTTCGCGTACGCTCAGCGCTTTACAATTGCTACCAACAAAACACTGTTACAAGGCTACGCGCATTTAGGACGCTGGATCCTATTAATCTATATCGCTATTACCTGTATAAAAGCCTTCCTCACCGTTGCCACGGTCAGTTTCATTGGTGCCAATATCTTTAGCTACACCATTGGCGCGACGATATCCCCGTTGGTTTTTAGTATTATGATTCTGAGCGTTTGCGCTTCTATTGTCTTTATTGGACACTATATTTGGCTAGAACGCACAGTCAAAATAATCTTAGTTATTCTGGCACTTTCTACCATCACCGCGGTAATACTTGCCTTCCCAGAGAATTATGGGCGCGTCATGTCTACACCTAAACCTGATTTATGGAATTTGGCAGGATTGAGCTTCATGCTTGCATTGATGGGATGGATGCCTGCGCCTCTGGAAGTCACCGTCTGGATCTCGCTATGGACTAAACGCCGCTACCGTATCAGTAAACAGCCTCCCACCCCCAAAGAAGCAATGCTGGACTTCAATTTCGGCTACATTTTCACCTCATTACTCGCCCTGCTCTTTGTCGCACTAGGAACGCTAGTCATGTTCGATAGTGGAGAATACTTTTCGGATTCAGGCGTCAAATTCACTGAACAATTAATAACACTGTACACCAACCACATTGGACTTTGGAGCAAACCTATCTTGGAAGTGGCGGCGATCACCACCATGTTCAGCACCACCATCACCTGCTTAGATGCCTACCCAAGAGCCATCTCCACTGCCGTCTATTTAGCCTACCCAACGACTAAAAAATATTATCCCTTGATGTACTGGTACAGCGTACTCATTTTATTTTTCGGCTGCATTATCTTATCAGGACACTTCATTAATAACATGACGAAACTTATTGATTTTACTACAATTATTTCATTTCTACTGGCGCCAGCTTATGCTTTTATCAGCTATAAAATTGTCACCAATACCGAGCTCATGCCCAAAGAACATCAACCCGGAAAAGCATTGCTCATCCTAGGTCGCCTCGGTATAGTATTTTTAAGCTGCGTGAGTTTAATCTTTATAGGATGCCGATTATGGCCGAATTAAATATCATTGAACCCTCATGGCCAGCACCTGGGACCATTCGCGCCTTCACCACCACACGTGACGGTGGCGTGAGTACCGCACCTTATGCCACCTTTAACCTAGCGGCCCATGTAGGAGACAACCTCGATCATGTTCAGCAAAACCGTCGCTTATTACAAAGAGAATGCCATCTCCCAACACCACCAGTTTGGCTAAACCAAACCCACAGCCATACGGTGTACACTTTAGAGTCAGATCTTCAAAACACTACGCAACCACCCACTGCAGATGCTAGCTACACCACTAGACCAGATTCAGTTTGTGCCGTGCTCACCGCCGATTGCCTACCCGTGTTGCTGTGCAATCGACAAGGCACAGAAGTGGCAGCTGTACATACTGGCTGGCGCGGCTACTTAAATGGCATATTGGCCAATGCAATTGCCCACTTTCAATCACCTCCACAAGACATTCTGGCCTGGTTGGGGCCCGCCATTGGACCCGACGTTTATGAAGTCGGTCAGGACCTGTTTGATGCTTTTGTAACCCATAATGGCGAGATGGCTAGCGCCTTCACCCCTCGCCCCAATCAAAAATATTTGGCTAATTTGTACCAACTAGCCACACTCACCTTAGCCTCGGCCGGGGTAAACTCTATTTTTGGTGGGAAATACTGTACTTATACTGACAATAAAAGCTTTTTTTCCTATCGCCATGAGGAAGGAATTACTGGTAGAATGGCCTCAGTTATCTGGATTTCGAAATAAGCAGTGGAGACATAAACAATGAAAGATCTACAATTAGTCCTCAAAATACTAATAAGCAGTTTACTTTTGCTTACCGCAACAAGCACCTTCGCAGCACCCTCAGCCGATGCCCCTTCCCCACCCAGCATGGCTATGATGCTAGCCAAGGTGATGCCGGTTGTTGTCAACATCACCGTGCGTGGCAGTGTTCCTATGGTGCCAGGATCTCCCAGGACCCAACAACAGCAGTCGTCCACCGATGAATCCGGGTTAATGCCATCACGCAAGTTTGAAAGTGCAGGCTCGGGTGTGATTGTGGATGCAGCCAACGGCTATATTGTGACTAATGCCCATGTGGTGCGTAACGGCTCAGTTTTGATTGTCACTCTCAATGACGGTCGAAAACTTAAAGCCGAAGTCGTGGGTCTTGACCCACCAACCGACATTGCCGTTATTCAAGTCAAAGATAAATACTTAAAATCAATTCCCCTTGCAGATTCCACCAAAGTAGCCGCAGGCGATTTTGTGGCCGCTATAGGCAACCCTTTTGGTTTGCAACAAACAGTCACTTCCGGTGTGATCAGTGCTTTAAATCGTAGCATTGGCATTGAAGGTCCTGGCGGTTATGAAAACTTTATTCAAACCGATGCCTCTATCAACCCAGGAAACTCTGGTGGCGCTTTAGTTAATATGCGTGGTGAGCTGGTCGGTATTAATACTGCCATTCTGGGGCCTCAAGGCACAAGCGTCGGCATTGGTTTTGCTATACCCAGCAATATGGTTGCCAGCGTGATGGATCAGCTTATAAAATACCATAAAGTTAAACGCGGCATTGTAGGGGTCATGGTCCAAAGCCTTACACCTGCCTTAGCTGATGCGCTTGAAATTCCCAACTCATCAGGCGCACTTGTCACCCAGGTCAATAAAGGCTCTGCTGCAGAAAAAGCCGGATTACTGGAGCAAGACGTTATTAGCAAAATCAATGATGAGCCCATTCGTAATGCCGATCACTTACGCAGTATTATCGGTACGGCACCCGTTGATAGCACCTTGAATTTGGAAGTCAAACGCCGCAAATCACTGCTGAAATTACAAGTTTCCATCGACAGCATGGAAAAAGCGCTTAAAACGATGGAAAGAGAAAATACCTTGTTAATGGGTGTTCGACTGAACAATATTCATCAAGTAGACACACAAAATCAAGAACTACAGGGAATTATCGTTTTAGAAGTTGACGACACCTCCAGCGCATGGTTAGCTGGCCTGAGACCTGGTGATGTCATTCTCAAGGCAAACGGCAGAAAAACGAGTGAAATCAAAGACATAAATAAAATAACTCAAGCAAAACCTGACAAGTTACTGTTAGCCATTCGACGAGGATTAGCTAACATCTACGTGGTAGTCACCGCGTAAACTTAAAGGTCAAGCGCCTTACTCAAGTACTCTGTGTAATCATCTTCGCTGGAGCTGTTGTTGGAGTTGTGTCTGTTGTTAGAGCTTTGCGTTGGCTCTGGCCAGTCACGAATAATCATAACACGAGGACGTGCCCGATCTCGAGCGACTGCAGGCGCTGGCAGCGCTTGTAATTCTTTGGGTGTTGCTTCAGCTGAAGCATGACTTCGCCCCCAAAAACGCCAGCCTGACTGACTGCCTTGGCTATCACCGGCTTTATCCATATCAACATAATTCTCGCGACGACGTGGCTTGCGTATAATCCAACGCACCACATCATCAAAACTTTGCCCCTCTTTGCCATTATGATCTCTAGGTGTTTGGACTAGGGTCGCATAATATCCGAGCACATCCCACGGAATCAGCAGAACACCGTAGCCACTTAGAATGGTTACGTTGAGAAGCCAATAAAATCGGCCTAGTTCTTCTGTAGCTTGATAACTGATTGAGGCACAGAGCAAGGCACTGGGTATACTATGGATGACACCGCCTACGATAAGAGTACCTTTTGTTGCTGGATGAATCAGCGAGGTGTCTAAGGTTTTCAAAGCGTCTATACAATAAGTCTCTGTCACACCCTCAATAATCATTGGCGGCAAGCTAGGAATCGCACAAATCAGCATGCTTCCCCACCAAGGAAGCGAGCGCTGGATTCCGGTGACCTCTAAAAAAGCCCTAATGGAGTAATACCCCTTAAATCCTGTCGCGGCGATAATAACTAATTTCACCCACGTTTCACCTAGTTTTCTTTTCCAGCTAAGGTCCGGTTGTAACCAAATATTGTCAACAAAGGTTCGCTTAAAATGACGCCAAAATTTATAATCCTCACCCTCTTCGCCTGCAGCATGAAAGTAATAGGAATTTAAGCGCCAATGTGCAAAGCCTAGTACGCCGGCTGATAGTATAGAAAAAGGAATCAACAAGCCCAATGAAGCAGACTGGCCACCAGCGCTAAGACTGATTCTATTAATATTATCCCAGAGCGCCGCAGCACCTAATATCGCTGGGATGGCCCCTATCATTAATACATCCACTACTGTATGAGTAATACTATGATCACGATGCTGATGATTTCCTGAAACAGGCACTAGGCTGACAGCTTGCCGCTGAGTACGCCGGTTAAGATTAAACTCATGTTCTTGCTCAATCTCAAAATCAGTGGTGCGACTACTAGCATCTAGCGTGAGCTCATTTCTTATCTCTATGTCTTGATTGTTATTGTTTTCAGCTGGCGATAATATTTTTGAAGAGGTTTTCCAAATAAATAAAATAGCAATTACCCAAGGAATATTGGGAATAAGATTAAGCCCCAAACCAATAGCCCAAATAAGGATACTATCTATGGGAACGCCAAGGATATACTCTATAGCGTCGTTAACGACATAGCTATCACTACTGGTGTCAGACACCAAAAACCCTAATGCAAATGCCCCCATCACAAAGTATAGAAGAAATTTGCGAAATGAGTTATCTTGGCTGGCAGCATTCACATCAAGTGCCACATCCTCACCAAAACTGACGACAGAATCGAAGGCGGCTGCAGCTTGATATGAGACTCTTTGCGTTAGTGTAGGCTGTATTATCAGGATGTTATCAGGCTTCTGGTCTTCATCGCATTGCGCTAAATCACGATCCAGCTGCGCCATTAAATCTTGGACACTGCCAGAAGAGCTTGGGATATCTACCTTACGCATTTTTTTATCTCCGTTTTAAGTCTACACTTTAATTATTAAGTCATATTATCATTGTCCTAGATTGTGCTACTGAAATCCACTATTAGACACAGGGGGTGCTGGCGAGGATACTCACTGCAAAATCTTGGATTATTTTTTTCTGTCTGCCTTAAGCCAATTCAGGCTCTCTCCACAGAGTTGAGAATAGCACCATCACCACAGGGCCTATAAAAAGTCCGACCAACCCCAGTGTCTCAACGCCACCCAAAATTCCAAATAAAACCGCCAAAAAATGCAGTTGCGTGGCATTACCTATAATAACAGGTCGTACAAAGTGATCCGCCACAAACATGACGACCCCACCCACCACTAAAATGACGAAAGCACTCAGAAAACTGCCTTTTGTCAGCAATATGAGCGCAACTAAGGCAAAAGCAAGTGGTGCTCCAAAAGGGATCATCGCCAACAAGGCTGTCGCTGCCCCCAACAGTACAGAAAAAGGCACACCCGCAATGGCATAGACTGACCCCATAATCACCCCCACCCCCAGACCCACCAATACCAGACCATTGACAGTCGCTTTAATCGCTGTGGGTAAGTTACTCGCGTACAACCCCCATCGATGGTCTAAGCAGTAGCGACCCAAAGCATTAATTTGATCTGTCAATACTCTGCCATCGCGATAAAAGAAAAACAAACAAACTAAAGCAAATCCAAAAATGACAGAACGATGGGCTACTTGTATTCCAATTTTCTTCGCGAAGCCACTGAGTGATTTTATGGTAGTCGCCTCTGTATCCATCAACTCAGAGACAGCGCCAGTGTGCGCCAATTTTGTCTGCCACCAGTCTTGAGCATAGTCTCCCACCCACGGCAGACTTTGGATCCACTCCGGTACTGGAATGCCTTCGAGATTGGCTTGAACTAAATAATTTGCAAAAACTCGGGCTTCGTGTAGCCCTTTGACAGTGAGCCATACCAGCGGAATCATTACCACCAGGGTCACAATGACGGTCAATAAGATAGCGACGAAGGTTGTTTTGTAGCCAAACCAACGGTCCAGCCGCTCAAAAACTGGCCAGGTGGCTATGGCGATAATACCAGCCCAAACCAGTGGCAATAGAAAATGAAAAGCAATAACCCCCGCCAATAAAACCACGGCTATGGTAAAACCAATACTGATCAGATCACGGTGATTCTCGTTCATTACGACCTCGCCTATTGTATGAATGGCGACATCTTAACACTATTCTGATAATCCGAGTAGCAGCACGAGCTGAGATTGTTAGGGTACACGCCCAACCGTTGGAACAGCGCGGTTACCCCATAATTATTTTTTTCTGGGTTGCCACGCTTCGCTAGCAATGACAATAGGGAGGGCTGTTAACTTGGCTTTTATCAATTATTCAATGTGCTATGAATAGTCTCTTTTGCTAGCTCATCTTTTAAAGGCTTGCTCTGAGCCTTATCTTTTGCTACCTCGTCTTGTCTAGAGGCGCGCTGAATGGTTGCACCAAGCTGGGTAAGTTTTTCTTCAATACACTCATAGCCACGATCTACGTGATAGATTCTATCGACTATAGTTTCACCTTCAGCCACTAAGCCTGCCAACACCAAACTCGCGGAAGCTCTTAAATCTGTGGCCATAACTGGAGCCCCTTTGAGTCGCTCTACCCCTGTACAGGTTGCTGTTTTACCATTTAATTCAATTTGGGCACCCATACGCTGCAATTCTTGAACATGCATAAATCGATTTTCAAACACATTTTCAGTAATTAATGACACGCCTTCTGCCACTATATTGAGCGCCATCATTTGTGCCTGCATATCCGTTGGAAACGCAGGATAGGGGTCTGTAGAAATGTTAACGGCTTGTGGCCTTTTGCCATGCATGTTCAATTCAATCCAGTCATCACCCAATACAATCTCTGCGCCTGCTTGTCGCAATTTAGCCAGTACAGCACTCATGATGCCAGGATTAACATCTTTAATTTTGATAGAGCCACGTGTCATAGCAGCAGCAACTAGATAGGTACCTGCTTCAATACGATCTGGCAAAACTGTATAGGAGCCGCCCCCTAAACTTTGCACGCCATTGATCACGATGGTATCGGTTCCAGCCCCTTGAATATCGGCACCCAAGGTATTAAGGAAATTAGCCAAATCGACTATTTCAGGTTCTAAGGCCGAATTACGTAATACTGTTTGGCCCTCTGCAAGACAAGCCGCCATCAATAAATTTTCGGTACCGGTTACCGTCACTATATCAAAAAGAAAATCTGCGCCTTTCAACCGACCTTCAACACTCGCCTTAATGTAACCATTCTCAACTTCCACTTTAGCACCCAAGGCCTGCATACCTTTTAAATGGATATCCACAGGTCTTGATCCTATGGCACAGCCACCGGGCAGTGACACTTCAGCTTTACCATAACGTGCTAGCAGAGGTCCTAATACAAGCACCGCAGCACGCATTGTTTTCACCTGATCGTAAGGCGCATAACAATTGGTTATGTTGGCAGCATTGACTTCAACTTTCATGTGATCTTCAACCGTAAGTTGAACACCCATGCTACCCAGCAAACGCATCATAGTCACCACATCTTGAAGATGGGGAACATTGGCGATGGTCACCGGCTTTTCTGCCAGTAACGTAGCAGCCAAAATAGGCAGAGCAGCGTTTTTAGCACCCGAGATGCGGATTTCGCCATGAAGCGGTTCGCCGCCTTTAATAATCAGTTTATGCATTCTCAATTCCCGACTGCAACACGCCTAAAGTTCCATAAACCTCGGCAACATCTAATAGCTGCTGAGGTATGTGGGCAAAACGAATGACTTTACCTTTTTCTTTGGCGTCACGCAACCAAGCCAACAACAAAGCCACTCCTGAGCTATCACAACGAGTAATGTGGTTAAACTCAATCGTCGGCTGCTCCGACCGCAAAATATAACGTCGCCCAACGCGTCGCAAATGAGGAACGGTAGAAAAAACCAGTTCGCCAGTAATAGCTAATTCTGATGCCACTTTAGCTCCTAACTATTCCTGTTATGGACGCGCATCTGTGCCAACAGACCA
Organism: Gammaproteobacteria bacterium; assembly: GCA_041736975.1. Lineage (GTDB taxonomy): Bacteria > Pseudomonadota > Gammaproteobacteria > JAIEPX01 > JAIEPX01 > JAIEPX01. The sequence continues at coordinate 2,245 of JBGSSQ010000322.1, read as the reverse complement.
GACATGCCTTTATTTTCCAATACATCAGCAAATTGTGAGCGATAGCTGGCAACCATACTAATGCCCTCAATGCTAAAATCGTAAACTCTCCAGCTACTACCAGCAGATTTTAGACTGTAGTTAACTTGTATGCGCTGACCGTTAGAACGAATAATGGTGGTTCGCACCACGATGCGGGCTTGTCCAGCAACCCCACCACGAAGTGGGTGAAATTCAACGCTATCGCCACTATAATCTGCAAGTGGTGCAGCATAAACGCTAACGACTAAATCAGTAAATTCGTGAATAAACGCTTGGCGCTCGGCTGGCGATGATGACGTCCAATGGCGACGCCCCACCACTGACTGTGCCATACTGGTCAAATCAAATTTAGGGACAACCACACGACGAACTTCACCTTCTAATAATTGTGGCTGACTTTTGAGAGAACCACGATGTGATTTTAAGAAAGCCAGCATATTAACGGTAGTCTCTTTGAGCATGGTAACGGGAACCGGATCTGCAGCCAATGCCGCGTTAGTCGCTGTTAGGCAGAATAAAATGCATAAACTGCTCAGCATTTTTCGAAAATAAAACATAGACTTAGGTTGCACTGTTAAGTTACTCATGATTGGGCTTTTCCTTCTGTTTGAATAACATTTGACCAATTAAATTTTCCAAGATTAACGCCGGGTGGGTAATGGTAATACGACCATTATCAACCAGACTAGCCTCATCAAAACCGGGGGATAAGGCAATATAATTTGCGCCTAAGATCCCTTCAGTTTGAATACGTGCTTCGGTATCTGTTGGTAAATTACTATCGCTATCCTCTATCAATAATTTCACAGTTGCGCGAAACGTTTTAGGATTCAAATCAATGGACTCCACTCGCCCTATGGTCACTCCGGCAATACGCACAGGAGCACGGGGTTTTAGAGAGCCGATATTATCAAACTCCGCGGTTATGGTATAATATCCACCTTTTGAAAAGTGTGTGAGGCCACTCACTTGTGTTGCCAAAAATATCAAGGCAAACAAGCCAGCGATCATAAATATACCCACAGCGATTTCTAACATTCGGTTATGCACGCTTACCATCCTTTTAACATCATAATGGTCAGGATAAAATCCAGACCTAACACAGCCAAAGAGCCATAAACAACAGATCGAGTGGTGGCAAGACTGATACCTGCTGCCGTCGGTATAGAGTAAAACCCCTGATACACTGCAATCCAAGTAACAGCAAAACCGAACACCACCGTCTTTATAATTCCATTCAGAACGTCCTGATTAAAATCCACAGAACTCTGCATATTACTCCAAAAAGCACCCATATCAACGCCTAACCACTTGACCCCGACCACATAGCCGCCCCAGATGGCTACTACATTAAAAATCATCGCTAATATAGGCATGGAAATAACCCCCGCCCAAAAACGTGGAGAAATAATACGCCACATAGGGTCAACAGCCATCATTTCCATGCTCGCAATTTGATCTGTCGCTCTCATTAACCCAATCTCAGCGGCTAAAGCTGAACCCGCACGTCCAGCAAATAGCAAGGCGGTGACAACAGGCCCTAGCTCACGCACCACACTCAAAGCCACTAATTGACCTAGTTGCGCCTCGGCACCAAAGCGTTGTAGCGTATTAACACCCTGCAATCCAAGCACCATGCCAATAAAAAGGCCTGAAACCACAATAATAGACAATGATAGCACACCCACAACAAAGAGTTGATCAACCAACAATTTATAACTCGCGCCTATACGCGGCCGGCGAAAGAGAATGCGAGATAAAAACAGCCCAGACACCCCAAGCTGTTGGCAGTTTTGAATGCCTACACGGCCTAAACGACTCACTAGCTCTAACATTGATCAACATCCTTTCTCTGTGAGCCATTGGAAATCCTCACAGCGCTTAAATCACATCGTCTAGCTCTCATAGATTTAAATCATCAGCAAATGGCTGTGCCGGATATTTAAAAGGAACGACTCCATCCGCTAAACCTCGCATAAACTGTTGCACCACGGGTGAAGTATCAGTCATTAAATTTGCGGGAGTACCCTCACCAGCAATTTTGCCATCAAATAACAGGTAAATATAATCGGCGATACTCGCTGTTTCATTGACATCGTGTGACACTATCACTGAAGTTAACCCCAAAGCTACGTGGACTTCTTTAATCAGTTTAATTAACACACCCATAGTAATAGGATCTTGTCCGCTAAAAGGCTCATCATAGAGCATCAACTCAGGGTCC
>JBGSSQ010000299.1:0-3701 GCA_041736975.1 Gammaproteobacteria bacterium | reverse complement strand
GTCAAGAAAATTTCGATATATTGGTTTCGTTTGAAAAAGAGCTTTTATTATTAGATAAAGAGAAGGCAGCAAAGGTTTATAAATTCTTGGTGCTTTTAGAGTCGGAGTAAAATACAGTATGAGTTATGCCAGCGAAAGATGCATATTTTTTGCTAAAAGATAGTTATTTTATATTAAATTTCGCGCAACGCCGAATTGAATATCTATATAATGGCATTCTACCTGATAACTCTTGTGTTGATTCAATGCCGTGTCTGCAATTACCAATGCCAGCGCCATCTCCGACTTTGTCAGGAGTGAAATGTTTGCATGAATTACATGTCACTACCTCAGACATGAGTATTCCACCACATGAGCAAAATGGGGGTTGGTAGCCACACTTGCAAGTAGGCTCAGGTTTGGGTGCAAATTCACGGCATGAGTCGATAGCTGCTTCAAGGTCATAATTGTGGGCAGACAGTTCGTGGTCAACGACGAACTCAACAAATTTATCATTAATAAGCATCTTTGTTTGAGTGGTGGTATCTTGGGCTCTGATGTGGTTTAGGTTTCGTCTTATCAAAACACGCAGTATCTGAATTCGTGGGCCTAGTGTTTGTTTGATGTTGTAATTTATTTTTTTGATATTGTCAGCCGAACAAATTTGGTTTGGCGTTATTTTTGTAGTGGAGACAGTTGCGACTTTGGCGACATCTTGGTGTTGAATTCGGGCCGATGTCGCCATTGTCGCTTGTGTCGCCATAACTTGTTTGCTAAGTTCCCCTTTTTTTATAAGTGTGAGGAGATTCATATTTATGTGCCGCTTGTAAGAAGAGCGGGGTTAACATGAATTTCTTTGCTGCGGCCTTGATCGATTAATTTAATGTAGCCAGCGTTCACAAGTTCATCAAGTGCTGGGTTAAGATTTTCTCTTTTCCTCAGTTTGTGTGGTGTTATCTTGCGTTGCACGTCACGTCGTTGAATGGAATTCTGACTATTTAGCACGCAAAACTTAACAAGCCAATCGATTAATCGTGCTGCGTTTACGAGTTCAATTGGTTGAGAAAATTCACCAAAAAATCGTTTGGCTTCACACAGGTGCCAAAGCACGATTCTACTTGCAGATTCAAAGTTTTCTAAACTGACACTATCATTTTCATTCTCGAGAAACTGAAACAATGCTGATATGCGAGCTGCATTATCAGCAGCTTTGCTTGCAACATCACGTATATCATAAAAATTACCCTGAGCAGAAAGCTCTGTTTCAATAGCATCGTGAAATAGAATCCATGCTGCTTTTGCATTCTCTGAAAGACGTAGTACGCGTCGTTCAAGCGAGCCGTTATTGGTGTTAGGGATTGGTTTATTGAGTATATTGGCAAGATTGCGGTTGTAAGCGTTTAATGCCACCCAATCTGTTGGTGCATCAGTGAAAAATCTTGTGCCTTGGGTTGATTCTGGCCATGCAATTAAGAATCTAGCAAAGTAGCCGATACCTCTTGCTAGTTTTCCTGAGCGATCCATAAATTCCTGTAGGGTGGCTTCTTGTACTTGTAAATATTGCGTTAAGCGTGCGTCATGAATAGTCAATGACCCTGAGGTTTTACGCAAATATTCGAGCACGCCTCCATCCCATGCTGTATTTTGCATGGATAAATTTCGCATGATTGAGTCATTGCTCATTCCATGTGCGCCGAGAACCGCGCCTGCTTCGGGGCAAATTAAGCCTGCAGATGGCCATTGATTCAGTCGAAGTGTTAAACCTTCCGGTGTTGCATCTGTAAATAATAATAGGGGAATTTTAGGAATTTCTGGCTTGTTGGTTTCAAGTTCATTTAAGGCATATTCTGTATCAAGTGTTGATTTATTACCTTTGATTTGACGTCGAATCTTTTCTTTATAAGCAGCTTTTTTTGCGTCCCACGCGTCCATTTCTGCTCTGTACTCAATGAGTAATGGCTTGGCAATTTCAGCCTGTTCTTTCTCATATTTTCGAATTTCTTTGGTAAAATATGTGTCGCAGGTCGATTTACGTTCACCGCTGTCAGCGATTGTTAGTAGAAATACACCAACCGGTCCTACCAAGCTGTTGGTTCGTTCAACGTTAATATGCATTTGTGTGGCTAATGACAGCGAAGCAATTGCTGAGCACGCTATCATGGATATAGGCGCTTTAGTGAAGCCATGGACTTCTTCCACAGCATTACGAATAATTTTTGGTAAAGCGTCCACTGGGTAAGGTTCGGGAATATTTATGCCAAGAACTGATTGAGGCTCGTCAAAGAAACTATTTTGATTGGGCGTTTCATTCTCTGGTGTCATAATATCTGCTCCGTGATAGGTGTTTGATAATTGGCGCTGTATTTCTGACAATGCAGCGCTTTTTGTTAGTCCATTAGCCATTGCTAGTACGAATAAGTCGTTAAAGTCACTTCTATCGATCTCAGTATTTAATTCGCTAGGTATATTTGAAAAATCGGGAAGTACGTATGATCCGCCAACACTGCTGATTGCTTTTATGGCGCTATCTTGGCTGGTGACTTTTTCATTTGTGGAGGGTAGATCGCAGCAGTATACGAACTGCTTGTTAGTGATGGTTTGATGTAGGATAAGCGCGAGGTCGTCAAAGTGTTTTCCGTAAGTGCAGATGACCGCATAACCCGTGGCTTCGTGTATGGTTAGAGCCGTAGCTATTCCTTCCGCGAAGTAAATCACATGTGATGTTGCAACATCGCCAAAGGTAAGTCCGCCATTTTTTGGCGAAGACCCTTTGAAGAACATTTTTCTGAACTTGTTTGTGCTGCTGTTCCAAAAAATCCTTTGAATTGAAATCAGCTGCTTTCCAATTGTGATAATCGGGCATAGCAAGGTACCGTCCTTAGTTAATCGAAGGGCATGATGAGCTGGCAGTATGACCTGCTTAGAGTCAAGGTATGGGTGGGATATGCAGGGTGTGGCTTGCGTGTATAGTTGCTTTATTTCTGATAAAGCTCTAGTGAGATCCTCGGTAGCTTGTAATTGCTGCTGTTTCTTGTTGAGTTCAATTTCGTTTCTTAGATTGTTGCGTTGTATAGGTGTCAGTTGATCATGCAATTTTGAATAACTGAAACTCTGATTGATGCCACACTTCATGCAGCTAACTTTAAGTGTTGGTACGCCATCTGAATGTGCTCGATAACCCGAGGTTGTTTTGCTGATTCTAGAGTGAGGGCATGGATAGCGCTGCCAATCTGGGGTGTCAAAAGCAATTGCAGTGTCCAGCGGGTGGCCTATCGACTCAAGGCAATTTTTGAAATACACTTCAACGTCAAATATGTTATGCATAATGATTCTCCTTACTTTGACGCATTAGCGCGATCACGTAGCCAAGCCTCAATGTCGCTGGCTAGCCATGCGACACTGTTCTTGCCTAGTGAGAAATGTTTAGGGAATTTCTTGTCACGCTCCCAGCGGAATATTGTTGAGCGGGAGGCGGGAACAATTTTTTTCAACTCTTTGAAGCGGATTGCTTTCACTTGCATATCTATTCTCCATGATGGCTGTTAATGAAACAGACAACAGAAAAACATAGGCGCAAATCAGGCGAAAGCGGGTTCAGTTTTCTGAATTTTCAAAATAAACTCAATAAAATCATAGAGAAGCGCGGGCGGGGTGTGCCGCCTAAAATATTTTTTAGGCGGGCGTAAAATAAAGCTCTAGTAGTGGGTGTTATTTTGGCTTTT
>JBGSSQ010000273.1:0-3414 GCA_041736975.1 Gammaproteobacteria bacterium | reverse complement strand
ATTCAGTTGGAAATGCTGATGGATTAAAGGGGATTCCTATTTTAGACTGGCGCTCGGTAATTTTTTCATTAGCAGTGCCTGCTGCAGCGAGCCCACTTAAATCACCTTTGATATCCATTAATAAACAAGGGACGCCTTGTCTTGATAGCAATTCGCCCACTAACTGCAGTGTTTTAGTCTTACCGGTGCCTGTAGCGCCAGCAATTAGTCCGTGTCTATTGAGTGTTTTTAAGGCGATGTTAATGGGGGCATCTGCATAAATTGCTCCCTCTAATTCTGCAGCACCTAGCGTGATGAACGCCTGTTCACAGTGGAACCCTTCGGTAATGAAAGGCACAAACTTTGCGTTCTTCACTGACATAAAATCTCCATACTAGGTAATGTTAGATAGTCTGTTATTTTTTAGACACTTTGTGGTGTCTATTTTTGCGGTGTTGTACCCAATTATTCAATAGCTCTATGGATAGTGCATAGCATATTGCAAAGTAAACATAATTTCTTGGCACGTGGAAATGAAAGCCGTCTGCAATTAACAGTGTGCCGATCAGCAGGATAAAACTCAGTGCGAGTATTTTGATTGTGGGGCGGGTTTCGATAAAGTGACTGAGTGGCTCGCTCGCAAAAATCATTACTAAAATAGTGATGATGATGGCAGCTGCCATGATGCCAAAATGTGGTGTCATTCCAACGGCTGTAAAGACGCTGTCTATTGAAAATACGATATCTAAAATACCAATTTGCAAGATAACGGCAGGTACTTTATCGTAATGATGTTTGACTGTGTTTTCTATTTCGGGCTCGGTTTCTGCATGAATCTGCAGCGTAGCTTTATAGAGTAGAAATAGGCCGCCGCTGATTAATAAAATGTCTCGTATTGAAAAAGCATTATCGAATAGGGTTAATAGTGGCTGCTCAAGATGAGCTATCCAAAAAACGCCAGCCAGGAGAATTAATCGAGTCGCCATTGCCAAGAGCAGACCAATACGGCGTGCCATTTTTTGTTTCTCAGGGGCTAGTCTATTGCTGGCTATGGCAATAAAGACCAAATTATCGATCCCAAGAATAATTTCGAGTACAGTCAGCGAGAACAGGCTGACCAACATATTAAGAAGACTGCTCAAGTCCATAAATAGCATCCTGCTGTCATTAAAGCGTCCTGAATACTAGCATTATTGATCAAATTTAGAAAGGCTTGTGAATGCCCTCAGAATTAATTATTACAAAATTACAGTTGATTATCCTGTTTCTGCTCCGAGCCATCGGCTTGCACCGTTGGCCATTGCAACTGACACATTGGTGCTGAGAATGCTTGAGGTCTCCGCATGCCTTCACGTTACACGGCAAAATTGAACATCGATGCTGCACACGAAGATTCGGAAATTTTAGGCACACACTTACGCGAGGTGAATACTGAGCCCATGTATCGAGCTTTTTTAGATACCCTGCACAGTGCATTTCCGGATAGGCCGGCCGATGTTACTGAAGAGAATTTGAAGCACGCGTGCGCGGCACCTTGCTGATGGCTGTTTCTAATAAAACCGGAGCAATCGTATTATCGCAACTCCCTTGGTCACCTCATACCTCAAGCTGTAATAGATCTAGCACCCACTGCAGAGCTTGCCGCAAATCAGTTCGATCAAGACAGCCTATCGCCTTACGATATACTCGACGTCAATGCCCTACGCCATTTCTAAAGCCGCAGTTAATCATCTCACGCTTTTATTAGCAAACGCTTGCGGCCTTAACGTACGCATTAACCTTATAGCCAAGAGGTAGTGATAAAAGTTATTATTGAAGCATAACTAAATACGTGCTCGCTTTTGAAAAATGTTAAATACAAATTGAAATTAGATAGTGAATTGCTTATTATGACTCATTCATTGGGGTGTCATATTAGTATAAAAAATAAACCGTAATGATTGAAAATGAGGAAAAACCTTTGATTTGCCAACAGAGCTATTGCTCAATATACTTAAAAGAGTACCTACCGATACCTTGGTCGGAGCTACAACAGTTTGTAAAAGATGGAATGAAGAGAAAAATTATTTTTGGCAAGCAAATTTTAAACGTTATTTTCCGGATAGATATAACCATCTACAACAAACAGATGTAGAAACAACCGACTGGCTAAAAGCTTTTTCCCACGAAGAGAAGTTTAGATATATGCAATTAACAGTACTGCAAAAGAAATTATTCCGTGTGATAAAAGATAGTGATCTTACAAATCCTGCTAAACTCGCCTTAGAAGTCAGGTTATCCGACCTGATGGCACGAGGAGCAGAAGAAGGTACATACGACCTGATGGAAGTTGGAATGCTACAACCAGATAAGGGCGAAATGACTATTTTACAATGGGCAAGCTTTTATGGTACTTGCACAAGCTTTATATATGAAAAAATCATCCTCATGTTCTATGCAGAAGACCGTAGTCGCGTCTATGTGTGCGGCAAAACTCTTTTACATTGGGGTGCCAGCTTGGCGCAAGTTCAAGATATCATTGTGATGATTGATAATGCTGGCGCTATCATCGAAGCTGCTACTCAAGATGTCGAAACCGTGCTTCAATTAGTAGGCACAGATCATGACATGAGTTGCCGAGATTATTACATGAAGAACAGTGGTTTTGTCAAAATTTTGATTATTAAGTCTTTGGAAAACTACATTAATGAAATCAATAAATCTGGGACACCTTTTGAAAATAATGAGACAGAAGAGCGAAAACGATCAAGATTCACAGTTTTTGGAAATAGTGAAGACGCCAATTTACAATCCAAAATAGTTGCGGCAACACATCTGCTAAATATTCTTAAGGGTGAAGCAGCGCCCAAGATTCCGAGTATTCATCTTGAGATTTTTAAAAATGATTCACTGCTAAATCAGCTTTGTCGTTACTGTCGTAAACATGCTTTAATTCCGGTAGCGATAGATGAGAATTTAACTATACATCCGCAACAACTATCATTGGGATAGATGTCAATCAAACATTTGTGGTTTTAATAATTTGTAACCGTCCGGTGAATATTTGTCGGACGGTTAACCAAATACCACAAAAAAAGTTCATAATCGTGATGCTGTATTCTACCACAATACTCTGTTCCTCGATCAGTGAGCATTCTGATCATACTTATGCCGCCTCAAACGGACCTTAAATGTGGCATTTTCGCTTACGGCTTTGCCAGAGCCTACTGCGCAAGCTGCGGTGGTGATTATATTGTGGGGTATAGTTGTAAAAAAAGAGGCGTTTACCCCTCTTGTAACACCAAGCATATGATCTCCATCACCACCCATCTTCTCGAAGAGGTACTCCCAAAATTACCGTTGCGGAATGTGTCCTATCCGTCCCAAAATGGCTGCGTTATCACCTGGTAAAAAAGTCAGTGTTAGCGAGTCAGGTATTAAGGATATTCATTAGTG
>JBGSSQ010000211.1:0-1568 GCA_041736975.1 Gammaproteobacteria bacterium | reverse complement strand
ATGGGATCCTCGTTTAAAATTCCGCTCGTTAATGTGCATGAGCCACCGTCATTAATTTTCGGCAATGCCGCCAACACCAAGCTAACTTGGCCCATGAGCTTGCTATTGAGAGAATCATAATAATCTTGAGGCGTCATTTCCATCAGTGGTTTAAATCGGCCCGATGCTTGCCCAGTCGCCACTACCAAAGCATCAAAGTGACCTATCTGTGTAAATAATTGTTTAATAGAATCCGCTGAATGAATATCAACCCTATAATCGCCGCCACGATGCCCAACGACTATCACATCGTGACGGTCTTGCAATCGCTCCGCCACAGCTTTGCCAATCAAGCCTGTACCACCTACAATCACTACTTTCATTGATCACGCCTCCCTTTAAAAGTTTAATCTTAGCAAATTTCTGGCACCAATTGAAGAATCCTGTCTCAGTTGAGCGCTATACTCATGTTGCGGTATCCAGAGCACAATCGGACTATGATAGCGATATAAACCTCTGCAATGACCAATAATGTCTAAACTCAAGAGACCACTCATGCTATTTTCGATAATAGCGCATCACTTTATTTTCACCAGCGCAAATAAGAGAGTCCACTAGTATCGATTTTATCCCGAGTTAAAGTTCAGGCTTGAAAACTAAATATTCACATGTCCCGAGATTGACACGTCGAATATATTCCAAATCCGGAAAATGTATAGTTTTAAGTGGACTAATTGCTAACACCTTTATTTTGACTTTTTGATACTACTCCCCAGACCTGGCCTGAATTAACCAAAAATTTCAAATTTTATACTCTTTCAAGCATAAAATAGGTGTAGATTCTAGAGACGAGTCGTTATCCTTTTCCCAAGCCAAGCAAAAAATGCCACAGTGGAACTACTTGAATAAAGTCGGGTATATTTTTAGGGAGATTCCGTGGCCAATTTGCCGTTATTAAAAACTTCCTCGCCTTAGGATACTTCTGATGTGCTTCAACTAAAGACCTAGTTTCACAAGCTAATACAGTGTCATCATAGACCACCTGAATAAATTGGGTAGGCTCTGTGCCTTCACGTAAAACAATATCAACCTCCCCCGAATCTTTCCAATAATAAATCCCATCATTCTCTTGGCGACAGAGTTGATTATAAACACATGTTTTCACCAATTTACCAAGTTCAAGTGTTGATGACATACTGGCGATGTGTCGAAATCCTAAGTCGTGGCAATGGGTTTTCTTGGGGTTACGATTAATTTCAGCTGCTTTTCTGCTATATATCCAGATGAAATTCAATAAAAATGACTCTTCAATATAGCCACAGTAACTTTGGATGATGGTTTGTGAAACATCATAAACTTGAGATAACCGCTTATATGTTACTCTACAGCTTGTTTGCGTAAGCAAATAAATTGCAAGGTCTTTCAATAAATGTATATTACGTATGTCATGTCGTAATGCCACATCTTTAAATAAAATATCATCTAAATAACCTCGCAATAAGCTACGTTTATTATTCTCGTTTTCTGTCAATACCACGCGGGGCAAACCACCCCAAGTCAAATAGATTTTTAGTGCAGTTTGTATTTCG
>JBGSSQ010000267.1:0-2858 GCA_041736975.1 Gammaproteobacteria bacterium | reverse complement strand
TACACTTTAAATACCTGGATGACCCAAGAGGCACAAAATGAAAAATGCTGTATTTGCTGATTGTCTATGACTAGGCCTGGATACGTGACAATAGCTCTAGCTTGGAAATGAACTATGGCCTTATTTTCTGATATGTCTGCTACTTGAGTACGTAAACATCAAATCGCATCTCAGGGTAGCCATATTCTTAGATGCGCCCCTATCTACTGCACAGCCAAGCTAAAGCTTATGGAGGGGGGGTATCAGTTTGAAAAAGATGGGGACATATTGTTTTGAAGTAGTTCATATATTTCTGAATTTGCATCTTGGCACATTTCCTGAGCTGTATGACCGAGATGGTTTACAAAGAAAATATTTGAGTTTATAGAGAGCAAATATCGTACGATTTCAACTTGCTTAAAGACAACAGCTTGATGCAGCAGAGTCCAGCCTTTATCGTCCTGAGCATCGATATTAATTAAATTTTCTTCATAAAGGCCTTTAAATCCATCAAGGTCACTTAGAGTAACCATCTCCATAGCATCTTTAAAGTTTTGTATTGCAATCATTTTATTTACAACTTCCTGGTCACTGTGTGGCGCTAATATTTTAAATATATTAGATTTAACGTCGTAGCACAGCTCCACAGGAAACTGGTCATCTGTATTCTTTATTCTTGCGCTTGAATTTTTTTCCAGCAACAATTTTGCTATCGCATCTCTTTTAAAAACAACAGCCTGGTGTAAAAAAGTACATCCACTCAATGAACATTGAGCGTTAATATTAAGTCCATTTTCAATAGATATTTTTAACATATCAATATTATTATCACAAATCATTCCCATGCTATCCTGAAATATCTCGACCTCTCCTTTTTTCTTTATATCATTAATAAAAGATTTCCCTAAGCCTTTTGACAGCACCTTAAATAATCGCGAGTCTATTTCGGATTGATATTTCATTGGCACAAGCTGTAGTGGAAAAAGAGGAATTTCGCACTTTGATTGTTTGTGAGGATTTGCACCTTTTCGCAACAACAACAAAGTCACTTCTAATAATCCTTTGTCAGCAGCCCTATGCAACAAACTCCATCCTTGAAAAGTGCAATTAATATCAAACCATCGCATACCCTTCTCATCATTCAATAATTGAATTGCCCTTTTCTCGTTATTTGAACTTATAGCAGAAAGCAGCTGACCGTGCTGTGTATTATCAAACGGAGCATCTATATCATTGAAGAAAACCAAAAATGTCGGGTCGAAAAAACGTCTTCCAACCATAACTAGTTGGTGTTTGTCAAAAATAAACTGGTTGTCTTTAAACTTAGAAAAGTCATTATCAAAAGGCCTCATAGGTTGGCTTAATCCATTAATTTTTTGTTTCAGTTTTTTTCCCGCCTTATGACATATATTCAACAAACTAGCATTTTCAACACCTATCTCCCTACAAAAAATGTGAAAAATGTCGGCAAGATCAAAGCAATTTACTTCTCTAATCATTCCAATAGTTCCATTGAGAATATCGTGACTACATAACAAAGGTTTTTCAGGCAAATAGCGCCAACGCTGTTCGCGAATAAATACTATAAACACATTAAAAAGGACCGTGGCCTTTTCCTCCGGTTCAGAATTTTCTGATAAACTGCTTTGAACGAATGCCGTCTCATAGCGTTCTAGGACGCACTCTTTGACCGTGATACCAATAGAACCTTCACGCATTTCACACCTCGCTTTTACGGTTATATTACTTTTTTATACATGCCATATTAATATATTATAGTGTATGCAGGGATTTTGTGAGTGTCAATGCGTTATTTTCCCGTACAAGCTAGCAAGCAATATGTGCGGAATGGGTAAGTACGCGGTGATTGTCAAACTAGTCATACGCGCACACAAAACAGCTGTAGCCGCCATCTATTTGTTCAATAATAGCCATGATTAAAGCCACAAAGATGGGCTCTGTCGCAAACCTGAGTCAATCTGGTATCATTCATGATGTCTCAAGAGGAAAGCAACATGCCACTTGCCGATCTGCAGCATGAATTGAGATTCACGAGGTAGGACTAGAATCTGTAAACCTTGGCGAGTTTCGCGAGCAAAAGCATACTGAAGACGGCTTGCGGAAAAGCAATATGCCGAGCTTATACGCAGCCTATTTTTTCATTTGAGAGGAAGAACTCAAACAGAGCAAAGTGATAAATGGCCACGAAGGAAAAAAAGGGCTAATTTTGAAAAATAGCGATTTTAAAGTTACCACCATAAAGAAAATTATAAAAAGTTCGTACATCTATTTGTCAAGATTCAAACCCTTTAAATTTCAATCAAGATTTGCCACCTGTTTTTTCTGTAAGGCAAGCTGACTTTCGCTGAAAGGTGTTAGTATAATATTAATTTAAAGAGCTTTAAAAAGCAAAATATTTAGAATACACTATAATTATGTTAAACGTGATGCTAAAGGTGAACGCTATGCAAGAAGACGATACCCAACCAGAAAAAAACCATGAACTCCTTAATCACACGCTAGAGAGTGGAGGTTTGGTTTTGAGTAAATTACTCGATAACCTAAATCATGAACAAGCCAAATTACTTCATGAGCAACTCAGCAAGCTTTTAGTTAAACAACCGCAACACCTACAGGCTCTCATGCTTTTAGGCATGATGTACCTTAAAGGGCTCGGCGTTGAAGAAGACTCTATAAAAGCAATTGAACTCTATGAAGAAGCAATCAAGCTTGATGATTGCGACGCAATGTTTAATCGAGCTTTGATGCACCAACATGGACAAGGCGGCCCCGTCAATTATCCTGCTGCAATTGAACTCTATGAACAAGCCATTACACTCGGTGATGGCGACGCAATGTTCTATCGAGCTTTGATGCAC
>JBGSSQ010000198.1:0-3135 GCA_041736975.1 Gammaproteobacteria bacterium | reverse complement strand
GTAAATCATTTGATGAGGGAAACTATGAGCATCTAACGCGTAGCTGTGATTGATGGATATTAACAGGCCCACGAGATTGTTATGGTTCACCAGAGACTGAGTGATTGATTCAAAGGCTTCAAAGTGTTGACTACCAATGGCAACAGATACTTCTGGTTGTCCTGATGGTTTATGGTGGCTTAACTGTTCTAGGCAGTCCAAGTAGTGAGGCAAAAAGTCCACCCACGTTTGTTCATCATCAGAGCTTAACTCAAGCAGCGCTGATTCTAATAGTTGACATTTTTTCGATAGCAGACTTGATAGGATTTCATCAGGTGCGCCCTCTTGTTTTTGTATGCTAATTTCGCTCATGAGTGCTTCAATAGAAGTCTGAATGGCAATCAATGGCTCTTCGTGGGTGCATAGATCGTTTGAACTTAGGGCATAGTTAATGCATTGTTTGGCTTTTCTAGCTAAGAACAATACTTTTTGATCTTCAATTGCTTGAGGAAGGATGAGGCGATTTAAGTAGTGGCGTATGGCGGTGGTTAGAGTGAGTAATAGATCTCCACTAGCCGTTACGTTCTCCGTAGGATCTTCCGCGTTGAGGGCGAAGGTGTCGGTGGACTCGATTGTAGAAGAGTGCAAAGAATGGAAAGCGGCTATCCATGTGAGCGATTCATTGGAATAAGGGTTTTTCTGCTCGCACAGACTTGCAGGAGGAGTAGCCTCTCCATAACCATAGCGAGGACACAACACAACACAGATTTGAGCTTTTTGAGTGTTCTGGATGGGGAGGGAAGGCCACTGAGCTCTGCCATGCCAATACCAACGTACTTTGTCTTCAAAAATCATTTCAATGCTGACTAATTTGTCATCGACCATCAATTTATTATGGCCATATTGCGTTTTTATTCTGGGAAGTGAGTAATCTTGGCTTTTGAATATCATTAATACTTTTAGGTGAAAATCAGGCTTACCTGGATGGCCATTGGGATCTTCAACTTTTTTAAATAGTTTCATTATACTCGTACCTATCTGTTATATTTTGATCATGCGCTTCGCTCTTTCACTGGAAAAGTATAACCGTTTACATGAAATGAGTCAACTTAGAAGTATCTTTTTGGAGCTGGCGCTTAAGTAGGAATTGCTGTGTAGTGCTGTTTACGCTAGATTGCGTCATTGCACTCGCAACGACGAATGGGTAACGACGGATAGCCATTGGGCTTTCAACATTCGTTATCAATAATTCTTAATATTTCTTGCTCAATTTTTGCGATCTTTTCTTTTACACCTGAACATTGCTGTTGTAGTTTGTCCAGTTCTTGTGCTTTGTGAGGTTGGTAGAGTTGTGGGTCGGCTAAAGCAATTTCTAGCTTGCTGAGTTCTGTTTGCAGGGTGCTCAATTTTTGTTCGTGCTTTTCAATTTGTTTTTCTGATTGGCTGGTGTCGCGTGGCGGTGCGGATTTTGCGGGTGTTTTAGTTTTTTGAGACTGTGCCGCGCTTTCACGGTCTTTTAGCCAGCGTCTATAGTCGTCTAGATCACCATCGAAGCGATCGACTTTGCCATCATCGACCAGCCAATATTCATCCACTAAGCAGTTGAGTAAGTAGCGGTCATGGGAGACTAAAATCATGGAGCCTTGAAAGCTTTGCAGCGCCATCATCAAAGCTTCGCGCATGTCCATATCCAGGTGATTGGTGGGCTCATCCAGTAACAGCAGATTGGGCTTTTGCCAGACTAGCAGGGCTAATACCAGTCGTGATTTTTCGCCACCCGAAAAATTACCGATGTTCTCGAAAACACGGTTGCCGGTAAAGTTGAAACCTCCGAGAAAATTGCGGGCTTGGCTTTCGGTAATTTTATCGTCCATGCGTTTAAATTGTGTCATCATGGTGGCATTGGGATCGAGTAGATCGAGTTGATGCTGAGCAAAATAACCGATTTTGATTTTACTTGAGCCTTGCACAGTGCCACTCATTACGTTGAGTTCGCTGGCTAGTAATTTTACAAACGTGGATTTACCCGCACCATTTAAGCCAAGCAAGCCAATGCGATCGCCATCACGCAGACTAAAGCTTAAATCACGTAAAATAGGCTTTTCACCATAGCCTACGGTGACATGGTCTAGTGACAACATGGGATTAACGCCACAGATGTTATCGGCAAATTCAAAGCGAAATGGGCTGTCTTCATGTACAGGCCCCACGTCTTTTATGCGTTCAAGCATTTTCTGACGAGATTGTGCTTGTTTTGCTTTGGATGCTGAGGCACCAAAGCGATCAATGAATTTCTGCAAATGGGCACGATGTTTTTGTTGTTTAACGTGGGCAGCTTGTTGTATAGCCATTTGCTGGTTATATTCGCGTTCGTAAGAGCTGTAGTTGCCGGTATAACGTTTTAAGTGTCTGTCCTTGAACTGAACAATGTGGGTAGCAACTTCATCGAGAAACTCTCGATCATGGGAGATGACTAACACTATGCATTCTGCACTACGAATCCAGTCACCTAGCCAGATAATACCCTCGAGGTCTAAGTGGTTAGTCGGTTCATCTAGCAACAGGGCGTCTGCGCGTGAGAGCAAAACTTGTGCTAAATTTAAACGCATCCGCCAGCCACCGGAAAAACTGTTAACGGGAGCCGTGAGCTGTTCTTGACTAAAGCCTAGGCCTATTAAAATTTTAGCAGCGCGGGAGGTGGCAGTGTACCCATCGATTTCACCGAATAGCGTGTGAGCATGGGCGATGGCCATACCATCATGGCTGTCTTCACTGGCGTCTAGGTCGGCTTTACGCTGTGCATAAACTGTGTCGCCCAATAGGGCATAGTCAGTGGCACTCAACTCACTATGGGGTAATTCTTGCTTTAAATGGGCCAATTGGCAATTTTGCGGAATATCGACTTCGCCTTTATCCGCCGGCAATGAGCCCAGTAATGCTTGGAATAGCGTGGATTTACCGACCCCATTGGGGCCAATGATGCCGATTTTTTGACCGTCGAATAAATCGACGTCAGCGTCTTCGAGTAATACTTTAGTACCGCGACGTAATGTAACTTGTCTTAGGTGAATCATCGGCGGACTTTATCATAAAAAAGGGATAGAATATAGCACTAGGTGTATGTTTGGCAGGGCCATTCATTTTATGCAACTCCGG
>JBGSSQ010000176.1:0-2059 GCA_041736975.1 Gammaproteobacteria bacterium | reverse complement strand
CAGGCGTTATGATTTGCGTCTATGACCAAGGCATCTTACTGCAAGGCCCCAGCGGAATAGGCAAAAGTGAATTAGCCTTAAGACTGCTCGATCGTGGTCATCAACTAATCAGTGACGACGCCGTGCAGGTGGAGAAAATGGCTGATAAAACCTTCGCCAGCGCACCCGACCTTTTGCGCGGACAACTGAATATTCGTGAGTTAGGTATTATCGCTATTCAACAGCATTTTGGCATCACCGCCTTGGGTAAAAAGCGTAGCATTGATTTAATCATTGAATTGCTACCTAGCCACAACAACCAACCATTGAATCCACTGCCACTTGAATATCGCACTCAAACGATACTCGGTATAGAAATCCCTCTTATTCAACTCACCCCGACTCCACAACGAGACCTCGCCCTACTGGTTGAAATTGCCGCCCAGCAGGCAATTGAGCGCCAGTCTGGTTTCAATATGACCCAAGCCTTCATCACCGAGGCCAATAAAAAAATGGGGCAACCCTCATGACTGTAGCCCTACTAATTGTCAGCCATCACAATATTGGTAAAGCGCTGGTGGAAGCCATCGCGACGAGTTTTGAGCGCCAATTACCACTCGAACTGAAGACCGTTGATGTTCCTACCGATAGTGATTCAGATGTTCTCAAGGCCCAAGTCAAACAAGCTATTGCTGATATGGATACCGGTGATGGCGTACTAATCCTCACCGACCTCTACGGCTCAACCCCCTCTAACATTTGTAAAGATAATCTGGCGGGTGGTAGAGTCCGTATCGTAACAGGACTGAATTTACCCATGTTACTGCGCATCATGAACTACCCTAACCTCTCCCTCAGTGAAATGGCGGCCAACGCCGTAACCGGCGGACAAGGCGGCATCGTTGATTGCGCGGCCCAAGAAACCAAAAAGGACACCTAATGCTGCAAGAAACCGTTACTATTTGCAACAAGCTAGGCCTGCATGCCCGTGCCGCGATAAAACTTGTACACCTTGCCAGCGCTTACGCCGCTGAATCCAAAATCAGCCGCGACGATAAAACCGTCAATTGTAAAAGCATCATGGGCGTGATGATGCTAGGAGCCAGCAAAGGCACTGAGCTCACTCTTACGGTAACTGGCGAGGACGAAGCAATCGCTCTCAACGAAATCAAAAATCTTATAGCCAATCGCTTCGGAGAGGCCGAATAGTCAACCCCGCAAACGCCCCACAAACTACCAGAAGCTATCGCCATCTTGAGAAGCCTTCAATTATGCTATAATCATAAAGTCAGCAAAATAGTAGATCTAAGTTGTAGAGGATAAATTGAACCCAACTGAAACCGCGGCATATAACAATTAGATTAATTTTAAGGACGTTTGTAAAACCGTTGAGAATGGCAAGAATGTAAGCAACGCCGAGGATAATGTGTAGTAGTGTCATTACCAAGGGAAACTGTCAGTCTAAGTTGATATACCAAATTTGCAATCTGAAAAACATATACTATACTATAATAAATGAGCGTCTTATGATGCACTAAAATATATTTTATCATATGGAGGGATTGTCATGAAATATTCTAAACATGAGTTGTTATATATACTTGAAAATGTTAATGATTTTCAGGGGTTTTTAAAAGAAATTAACATAGATATTTCGACTAATAATGCGCGATGTAAAGAGTTGGCGATGTGTTTAGTTGAAGATCAAGAAAAGTTTACGCAAGTATTTCCTACGGACGATGAATTAAGAGACCTTATTATATTTTCTTGGAATAATAGCAATAAATTCAATGAGTCGAATGAAATGCTAAAAATTCTATTTAATGAGGCTTTATCTCCTCGCCACATAAATCGGTTATTTACTGATATTAACGATGTTAAATTATTTAAGGATGCTTTGAAATCTAATGACATAGATGGCAAGCCGGTGTGTGAAGATGCCGATAAATATATCAAGCAACTTAAGGAAAATCTCTTTAAAAATGTTCCTTGGTACAAAGATATGGCAGATCAAGCTGAAATAACAAAAAACAGCAGAGTATTGGGGCAGGGTAAAAGAGACTCGGGCAGTGCAATGTTC
>JBGSSQ010000042.1:0-5012 GCA_041736975.1 Gammaproteobacteria bacterium | reverse complement strand
TAGCAGAGTTATTCAAAAAACTTTTATCTCATGAAGTGTGTTTAGTTTTTACCAGCAATATCGAGCCATGTCGCTTATATGAGAAAGGACTTCAGCGGCAGCGTTTTTTACCCGCTATCGCATTAATTGAAGCACACACGCAGGTGATGAAATTAGATAGTGGCATTGACTATCGTCTAAGTAATTCTGCACAAGTACAATATTATATGATACCACTGAATGAAAAAAACGATGAAAAAATGCGTGAGTATTTTTTACAGTACAGTCAGGAAAATGCGATTAGTGCGGGGACAATTGAAATTCATCATCGTCATATTGATTTTATCGCGCGAGCACAAGGCGTTATTTGGTTTAACTTTAATAAGATTTGTGCAGTGCCTCGATCGCAACGCGATTATTTAGCTATTGCTGCCGATTATAAGATTGTAATGATCAGTGATGTAGTCGCAATGAAAGCTAACCAAACTGCTATAGCGCAGGACTTCATCAGTTTGGTGGATATTTTATATGATCATCGCGTGCAATTGATTATCAGTGCTGATGTCCCTATTGATCAGTTATATACACAGGGACGTTTAGTGTTTGCGTTTATGCGGACGATGTCACGATTAATGGAAATGCAAGCGCCGGATTGGCCCACGGTGATCTGATACCTTATCATTATTGTTTGCAATTAGCAGAATAGCTGTTGCAGGCAAAAAATAATTCATAAGCTATAATTAAAAGCAGAGTGTATTTTTTGTAAAACAAAGCGAGGTCATTATGAAGTTACGACATATGCTAAGTTTTTTACTGGTACTTAGCTTGATCCCCGCGCTACAAGGACAGGCTCAGCAAGGTAGAAAACATCATGATCGCAATGTCAGGAGTGCGCCACCGGCTATGCAAGAGCATAGGCAGCAAAAATCAGCACTAGTCAGGTCTCCCCGTATGCAAAAGTCATCTGCGGGTGTGACTACTCAAAGAAATCGGCTTGCGCCAGTGGATCGTCACGTTAATCGTGAGCGAATAAAGAATAGGCTGGCTCAACTGCCTGTGAGAACTATTCGGCGAGGGGATGTGCGACGGCATGTTGATAAGCATCATACAAATAAACACCACCATGGCATTTACAAGAATAGCCGATCTGTCGTCATTTATCCTGCCGTGCCATTTTACCCGTATACAAATCATGGCTTGTCTTATTCCCCATTCGGTAGTTCTCCTAATGCACAGGTAGTTAGTGATTATTCGTATCCGAATAGATACTTTGTTTGCTATCAAGTTGAGCAGATTGGAGATGGGTACTACCATATTGCCTGCCCTGTTCCTTTCAGCTGGTACAGCACAGCGCCGATGTACAATACCTATGAGAACCTAACGACTTATCAACCCCAATATGTCTGCCCTAATAATGCTGCTGGCGAGTATGCTGAATTTGATGCCAGTGCAGAGGCTTACTCCTGGTCAAACGCCTACTGTAATCAGTCTATTGAAGAGGCTGATTTACCATGATCACGAATATGAGCATGATTAAGCTAAAGGTAAAGCCTGAGAGAGTAAATTAATCATTACAAGGTTATGGCGTAGGCATTTGTACGTTATCGGCATGTTCGGCTAAGGTTGGCTTTTCGCATTGACTATGGGTGATTTAAGTCATCATTCCCGGCTTCTACATGAAGGGAGATGGTGTTGATTCAGATTGGTCAGATTGGCAGATTTCTAAGGGAACAATTTTAGTCTTTACTGGTGCTTCACCCAAATCGACCCCATACCAATTATCAGCGATTGCGACTTCAACAAATGCCTGAAGATGATTCATCACCATCCGCGCATTGATAGCTAAACAATTGGCCAGTATCATAAAGAGTGCAGCACGTTGATGGCTTGTACCCAATTGTTGTTCCAGCATGGCATTGATAACAGAATAATAAGGTGTGTTCTCGTCAACATCTTTTAGTTTCCCTGCTTTAAAACTCTTTAGATAATCAATTAATGCACCAATTATTCGACTATAAGTAAATTCAGCCGGTATATTTTCTAACTTGGCAATCTTATGATCGAAACGAATCTGCATTACGAAATTAAGTGCTTCTGGAGAAGTGGGAAAGTTATCTATAAAGCCGTGATTTTTATTTGGTGGTGAAGCTGCCTTGCCGTCAACGTTGTATTCAATACGAACAACTTTAGGGCGCGGTGGTGGACTAAATTCATAAGTTACTAAGCGAGCATAGTACAGTTCCACATCGTCTCTATAAGCTAATTCAATGGGATAGTCACTTTTCATAGCACTTAACTGAGTATATCCGTGTATTGCAGGAAGAGGCGTCCATTGATCAGTATATAATTGAATATCTGCACGCGCATAAGCTCGATAATCATAAAGGCTAGTCAAGGTGGGTGTGGTGGTTTTTATACGATCGACGATTTCATCTTGTAAAACTCTGGGCGTATTGTCTAGGGTCGGTATCAGTATAATTTTACCGTTACTCAGTCCACCTAAATTGAATACTTGCAGACGATAGTGTCGCGGATCAGGGGTATTTTCACCTAAAAAGATTTCTGCAGCGACTAACGTTATATCGGGGGGGAAGTAAGTCATCAGATCTAAGTTGTAGCAATTAGGCATTTCGTTCGGTGCCGAAGTACACTCCTCTACGGGCAGAATTTCCTCGACCTCGACTTCCTCGCTAGGTGGGGTCAATTCAGGCACCATCTCCTCGCCTTCTGTCTCTACAGGAAGAGGGGGGCGTTTAGCAACGGGTATTGCAGGATCACCAGGGCCTGCTTTTTTCCAGGCTAGAAAAATTTTAGTGCTAGCCACCTTACTTTCTAGGTAGGAATTAGAGATTAATCCCCTTTTGCCTTCATTGTATAAATAGGTTTCAAAAACATCATAGCCAATTTTAACCTCAGAGTCTTTATCGTGGTTTAGCTTAGCGATAAATTTTCTCAACGACGAGATTTCTTTGCGATCAACATTGAGAACACCGAAAATACGACGAGTCTTGCCCTTATCATTGTTATCGTATGCCTCTAGCATAGCCTTAAGTTCGCGTATTTTCATTATAACTTACCCTGTCGTTGTATTTGCTGAATAATAGCACAATTTGAGGTAATGTCAATAGATGTGGCTGTAATTCAGTCTGGGAGGAGTGAATCCATCACCAAAACAGGTCGTCCAGAAGTATGAGCTCAATGCCTCTGAATATCCCGCTTAATTGACTGTCTCTATTAAGGCGGGTGCAACTAGATACAGTCGATGTTGAGGCGGAAATTCGACCTCTACCAGATTGTTATTCCACTCAATGGTTGAGGTTAGTGGTTGACGTTGCCATTTTATCTGAGTGAGTGTTTGAATAAGGTCAGAGGCTTTATGAGCATCTACAGTAATTTTTTTCATTTTTTATTATCCTGAGTGGTCAGTCTATGGGCAGAGTAAAAGCTCTAGTGTGCGTTGATAAATGTCACTAAGCTTTTGTAATTCGTGTACGGTAGTGTGCTCGTTGATTTGATGAATGCTGTGATTACAAACCCCAAATTCTACAACTTGGGCACCTGTTTTAGCGATAAAACGACCATCGGAGGTACCACCAGTGGTGGAAAGTGTTGGTGTTAAGCCGGTTTTTTCGCTAATGGCATGAGTGAGTGCAGTCGTTAGAGAGCCGGGTTTTGTGATAAAAGGTTGTGCGCCGTGAGTCCACTGCAATTCAAATCTAAGCGAGTGTTCATTGAGTATTTTTTCAATGGCCTGTTGAATAGTGGCTACAGTTTGAACTGGTGCGTAGCGAAGATTGAATTGCGCCTCTAGCACACCGGGAATGACATTGCCCGCTCCAGTGCCACTGTGAATGTTAGAGAATTGTAAACTTGTAGGCTGAAAATGTTGATCGCCTTGGTCCCAAATAACGGCACTAATAGCGTGCAAGGCCATCAGGCATCGGTGGATGGGGTTATCGGCAAGCTGTGGATAAGCAATATGGCCCTGTGTGCCATGAATGGTTAATGTTGCTGATAGTGAGCCACGTCGACCAATTTTGATAGTGTCACCAAAGGCTTTATCACACGATGCTTCGCCCACAATACAAAAATCTATAGCACGATCCACCTCGGGCAGGTGGGCAAGTACTTTTTCAGTCCCTTCAACAGCCGGCCCTTCTTCATCGCTAGTGATTAAAAATGCAATAGAGCCAGGATGGTCAGGGTTGGCCGCGACAAAGCGCTCAGCAGCGCAGACCATGGCCGCTACGCCCCCTTTCATATCAGCGGCGCCGCGCCCATACAGCTTGCCATCTCGTACAGTGGGTTCAAAAGGCGGCGAATCCCAGGCGGAGGAGGGCCCTGTAGGCACTACATCAGTATGCCCGGCAAAGACCAAAAGCGGCGCCGCGGTGCCATGACGCGCCCACAAGTTGCTAACTTCGCCAAAAGGATAGTGGGTGATAGCAAACCCACTTTTTTCTAAGCGCGCCGCCAGAATAGTCTGGCAATCGCCGTCTTTAGGTGTCACGGAGGGTTGACGAATTAACTGTTGCGCAAGTTCTAGTGTGTCCATGGATAGGGTGGCCGTGTTTGTTAAGTTGTGGACTAGCCTAGCAGAGGGCTATGGGCTGGTCAAATTGCTTGTGGACTATGCTCATCATCTATTAGGGTTCCGAGAGTCGTGCGTGAAACACCAATGTTTTGTATAGGGCTTAGTATAACTATAACCTGTATGTCATTTATGTCCTTGGTCATTCCAAGCCCTTCATTACATAGGCAGTATACATTCTGCCTGTAATATGCTATCA
This sequence comes from Gammaproteobacteria bacterium, assembly GCA_041736975.1. Lineage (GTDB taxonomy): Bacteria > Pseudomonadota > Gammaproteobacteria > JAIEPX01 > JAIEPX01 > JAIEPX01. Next base: position 243 of record JBGSSQ010000042.1, on the reverse strand, counting down.
TTAAACTATGAAAATGATTAAACCACTTATTGAGACTAATCCTTATTTGAAGGATCCAAAGGAGCGGGCAATGAGAATCGTCATCCTTGGCGCTGGTCAGGTTGGGACTAGTGTGGCGCGTAGTCTGGTATCGGAAAACAATGACATCACGGTGATCGACAGTGATCGAAACCGGCTCGATTTTTTGCAGATTCGTTTCGACCTGCGGACCTTGACCGGCAATGGCGTCCTGCCCTCGACCCT
>JBGSSQ010000029.1:0-3731 GCA_041736975.1 Gammaproteobacteria bacterium | reverse complement strand
TCCCAATAAGAAATCTGTTCGTTCAATACCAAAAACAGCTGCGCAAAACGTATTTGAACATGATGCTGAGTTTCCCAGGATGGAAAAACTAGAGATCGATCTCCGTACTTCTTTAAAAGAAAGTACGCCGAAAAAACTTGTTGAAGCTCACCGCATCGCCAATGAGCTTTCTATAGCGCTGCTTCTTTATACCTTTCCTAACTCTAAAGACAAGTCTAGTAAAGAGAAATTAAACAAGCTCAAGAGAATGAGCAAGTCAGTGAATCAGTTGCCTGATTTAACAGTCTACGCAATAAAAATTGCTGCCAACGCAGATTTAGAGGGCATCAAGCAACTTTTCCCCATTCTGAATTCAGAAGTTCAGATAGCGTTATTTTATTATTTACAAAATGAACTATTAAATAGTGAGTCAGATGATTCGTCTAGGCGTGCTGGTAATCTACGTTCAATTTGTGATTTCTTTCACAAAAAATCACCGTATTACAAGTTATATGTTAAGATGAGCTCTACTTTTATGTCAGTTAGTACACAAGATCAGGCCGGCTATTCTCTCTTGCTCTCGCTTGTATTAAATGGCAAGAGGACGACTTTTGATATGCTGTTAGATCAGGGAATAGATCATGATGAGCCAGGCTATTTTAAGGCTGATCTAGCATTTTCACATTTAAAAGCACTGGCGTTTTTAGCTAAGGAACCTTGGTACATTATCAAGTTAATTCAAAGCGGGGCTACTATTGACGCGCCCCCGATAAAAATGTCGTTTGGTCGTACTCAAAGAACCAATATCAAAGAGGCTGGTTTATCCAATTTATTTTATCATAAAGGAAAGCTAGGGAAAGTTTCGGAGGTGGATATTTATTCCTATCTTTCATTAAATAAACATACGCCTGATTTAACGCTGGCGTGCCAAAGCCAACATTTCTCAGTAATTCCTGCATTTTTACACAAGGTTAGCTTCATTAATGCCGTTCATGCACTAGCACAATGTTTCAATACAAAAGGTTTCAGTACTCGAATGCTTGCTAACTCAAAGGAGTCCGGTATTTTTCTTTGTTCTTCCCATGAGGAAGCTAATAGTTTGACCCGTCGAATATGTTCGGGATCCGCAGGTGATATCAATCTTTCAGTGATCGTATTTGTCAAAGATGTTAGTTTTGTGAATGCTGTGCCACATATTAAATTGTTAATGCAGTATGTGAAAGAGGCCTGTAAGAAAAATATTCAATGTTTGCCTCAGATTATTAATGATATCGAACTTCGAGCCAAAAAACTACCGACTCCAAATCGGCAGAACTACTATTCCGCTTGTCAGCTACTCTATTCTGAGTTAATTAATGCTGATAACGCAGCTGATCCCAACGCGAATTTGATTCAAAACCGAGAGTTCCGTCAAAAGCTTATGCGAACTAAGTGCCTATTTGCTGGTGTACTGAAGGACACGAACTTACCTATGCACGCTGATATTGCTTATCTAGAAGTTTTGAATATTGCTGAGCATGATGCATTTTTACGTTCAACGCCACTGTACGAGTATGCAGCTAAAAAAAGAGTTGTCCAAGGAGTAGATGCCTTGCCCGCTGAGTTTATAACTGATGTTTATTTCCAATCTTATTCTCTGTAGGCGGGGTAAAAATCTGGAGTAATTGAGTAATGCCATTGAAGTGCGACATGTTTTTGGCAAGTGTATGAGTGCTCAGTGATATAATAATAATGCTCGCTATCAACATTATTACGCGCGAATTAATGCGCTTTATCATAAGCGCCCCTAAAGGTGCTGCACTAACACCGCCTATCATTAAACCAATAATAATGGACCAATGTGAAATACCATTTGTGATAAAGAATGTAGCGCAAGCACTAATAGCTACAAAAAACTGTACCGAGTTTACTGTGCCAATTACATAGCGTGGTGTGGCAGACTGGGCGAGTAAGCTTGATGTAATAATATGTCCCCATCCACCACCTCCTATTGCATCTAAAAAGCCGCCCAGTGTGGCAAGCGGCGTTACTCCTTTAACATGCTGGGATGGTAACTCAGTAAGTGTTATATTTCCAATCAATCCAGTGGTGCTTTTTTTGTTGGTGTAAACTTGACCAAGAAATTTATAGAGTATGATGAATCCCATGATGAGCAAGTATGCTGCGATGATGGGCCTTGCTATATTCAAGGGTATTTTGGTCAGTGAATAGGCTCCAAGGATGCTGCTAATGACGCCAGGCACTATTAGGCGACGAAAAAGTGCATAATCCACATTTTTAAAAAGGCAGTGTGTAATTCCGGATGTTGCTGTAGTCGCAATTGATGCGGTATGAACAGATGTGCTGATTACAGTGGGGGGCAGGCCTAATGTTAATAGAAATGCCGAACAAATAACGCCAAAGGCCATGCCAATGGAGCCTTTGATTAATTGTGCAACAAATCCAACTAATATTGAAACAAAAAACGCCTCGGACATCGATATCATTCCATTGTATTCTGTGTGCCTAAAGGTGAGCCTAGGCTATGAAGCTTAGCATGTTTATGGCTAGGTGTAATTGGCTACCTTGCTTTTTAGGCTTCCCTTAAGGTAATTTGTGAGGTGGTTTATGCTAACATCTGCAAATATGTTGATTTTAAAGTGCTTAACGCTCATACTATGCCTGTCTGCCAATCGAGCTAATATCTTTGTTTTTTAATAAATACACAGTATATTTCTTTGGGGGACAGTTTATCTGTGTGCCAAAGTGGTTATATTGCTTTGGCATAGTATTATTTAATAAAAAAGGCTTTATAATGTTGAATCATAAATTATTTTCTTCTGTAAAATTTTTGGCTCCTGTTCTTGTTGTTGTGCTGGCTGGTTGTGCCACAGTGTTTACCGGTACTACACAAAAAATTGACGTCCAAGCAATTGATACTGTGACACATCAGGTTATCCCTGGCGCAAGCTGTACTGTAATCAATGGTGAAGGCACTGAGTTAGCTGTTTCTGGCAACCCAGGTAGCGTTGTAGTCAGTAAAGGTAAGGGCGCTTTAAATGTCCGTTGCATACGCAAAGGTTATGTGCAAAAGGAAGTGGGCGTAGGCCAAAGTTTTAATGGTTGGACTATTGTTAATGTATTATTCTGGCCTGGTGTGCTGGTTGATGCTGCGACTGGTGCTATCCAGAAATATCCTTCACACATCACTGTGTTGATGGAAGCTGCTCATAAACGATAAATCTTAGCAGTCATTCTTGTTTTGATGGGGAGTGACTAAAAGGTCTGTGAGTATTAAAGGTGTCAGGACATTGAGTCCTGCCGCCTTTTTTTTGAAGAACTTCAAATATTTTGTCTGCCAATATTCTATTATCGCTATGGACACACCCATGAAGAACAAGGTTATTCCCTTATGGAAGACGCCTTTAACTATTTCTAATCGTCATGTGTATCTTACCTGGATATTGGTATGAAATTTTTAATGCGTGTGTGCTGCTAAAGGAAGTCATAATGCATTGACAAATTCAAGTGGTTGAATTATTATTCGGCACATAAGTGGGAAAATATAATTTATTTATAGCATTTAATGTTACTTTGGAGGATTATTATGCGGTTTTTTAGTGGTGAGCGGGTCGGCCTAGTCGGTGCGAATATAAATGATCAGGAACCAGTCCTCATGCCAGATTTATTGAATGAATTACTGAATCAATCCATCATAAACGTTGAGCAAGTCAAAAAGGAATTGTCGGGATATTGTCAGGGCCTAAAGAATG
>JBGSSQ010000395.1:0-5117 GCA_041736975.1 Gammaproteobacteria bacterium | reverse complement strand
AAGCATCTCATCATGCCTTAATGGATAATTAGCAGACCACTCTAAGAAAGTGTTTTGCACGACCTGATAGAGAACTGTGGCCTGTGGATTGCGACGTTTGTAGATGGGAGGAGCAATGCAGTTCAAGAGAGGGATTCCTGGCGAACAAAAAAAGGTTATTCCTGTTCGGGAAGGATGATCCAAGGTGAGGGTGCCACCAATACAGGGGTATTACGCAATGGCTTTCGTGGCTTTTTTATGATGCGTGGTTGCCTGGGGCGCTGTCAGGCGAACGGACAAGCAGCGTCCTATAATGCGGGCGGCGACTTTGGGGCCGGTCCCACGCCATTGGTCAATTTTTACCCTGCTGTGTTCAATTTTCTTATTGATGCCAACCGTCAGCAGCTCTTATTGGGTGCTCACTGTGATGACCGCTCAGTTGGCCATGTTCGTGTACATCGCGCTTTTTGCAGCGGCACTTTGGCTGCGCTACAAAAAACCCCATGTTCCTCGCCCTTACCGGATTCCTTTTGGCACGACAGGTCTCTGGGTCACGTGCATCCTGGGGTTACTCTCCTCTAGCGCAGCGACTGTTTTAGGCTTCTTTCCACCGACGCAGTTAAAAGTGGGTAGTCTGGCAGTCTACGAGTGGATTTTGGCCGTAGGGATGGTTGTGCTTTCTCTGCCGCCTTTTCTGATTTATCTTCGCGCGCGGCAAGGTTAAAGGCTAAGCGGGGCTGATATTGATTTTAATCTGTCCTGTCCTGTCCTGGCTTAGATACATAAATAACAGGAAGCCTTAAGACTCAGCGTATAGATGATAGAGTTTATTCGCCTGAAGTTCATGATCGACTCGGAATTCTTTGATTTTAAGTGGCTGTACTCGAGATTTGCATAGATTTGCCGGAGACGAGCTTCGCAATCAGCAGGCTCTTCGTCATCAAAGTGAGTCAGAAGTATCAAATGGTGTGGATGACGACACGCCAAAGCTTTTTCGGCAATGATGACAATTAGGCGGCGTTTATGAAAAAATTTGCATTTTTTCAATTTTCAGCAATCAATTAAGTATTCGTACTGCCATTGGGGCTAACCTCCGTGCGGCTTATGAGATCAATTGTAAGTGATTAACTAGTCAATCACTTACAGTGTTGAGCTCTTGCTTATTTGAAGCTGATAATAACATGAAGGGTAAAAAGGTTTCTGTGTCTTTGGAAATAGATTATTTAGAAGACGCAGTTATAATTGCCGATACGTTGTTAGAAAATAATGATAAAAATGGTGTTTTGAACTCTGATGGAAAAAAACTACTGGCCAAGGTTTATAGCGAATATGCGAATTTCCTTAGGCAAACTGCCAGCTCGACTTACTATGATACTGTTAGAGAGTATGTTGATAAATCCCTAATGCTTGATCCGGTGAATCAGTTGGCAAAAGAAACTGACAGTGATTTAAACTATAATTTCAAAATCTAACAATTTTTGATTGGTGAATCAAAATCTGTTGGAATCAATTTTAATCTATTGCTTTATATTGCAAAGATGCCCGATACCATCAGTAAAGATTTGGTGATTTTTTTGCTTCTGATAGAACCTGATCTAGACGTTCATATTCGGCATCCGTTAACTCACGAATTACTTTTGCTGATTCGATCGATTTTTTGTTAAGCGCCTTCATTTCATTTGTAATGACAGGTGGTACATAGCTAGCGCGAGAAGCTTCAAATGAGCTGCGCGAAGCAGCGACAATTTTAGTTAAATTAAATGAAAAGAATCGTTTCATTATTGCGGCTCCTAATTTATTTCCTACGGCAATTATCTGTCTTTTCTTCAGTGTTGTCAAGGATCTTGAGCCTTTTACGATCCAGGGAGTGTAATAAATTGCTAAACACATTGATAGTTGAGTCGCTTTCTCCAGAAACAGTCCTGAATAATTCAATCATTAAGCCTAACTGTAGCGATTCGGCTGGGGGGTTGTCTAATGACTGGATATATACTTCCAATGCTCTAAAATAATTTTCCCCTAATATTATCCCATTATCTTTTGCGGCATTTATTAGCATTATTGGGAACTCGTCGGCGTGGTAAGCAAAAACCTCAAAGCCCCATGGCAAGTTATTAGTTCGTGCAATCCAATTTAGAAAGCCCTCCATTAAACTTCCTGCGGGAATGTTTTTTGTGGAAACAAACTTAGAGATTTTTGATTCATCACCGATGTAGTCGTAGTCCGCATTCTTCAAATTTTCTGTGAAGAATGGCGCAGGTTTGTATCCAATACCCTCATAAAATTCACCTCTGATGGAATTTCCTAGTTCTGGGGCTGTTAATTTAATTGCACCCTCTTTGTCGAGTGCTTCTATTTTTGCTGTATTACTATTCACATACTCGATTCTTTCATAATTGACTTCTGCATTGGCAGGCAGGCGAGGGATTTCATCACTTGGTCGCTTTATGCAGATAATTCTGGATTTTCTAAAATTACGCTCAACCCATGCGGTTTGCAATCCTGAGCCTAATATAATTAAAGTATCATGCGCTGATTCTCTAGGTTTTGTGTATAGAATAGATGCAGATCTGTTTGGAATCGTTTTATCATCTAAATCGTGTAATCGTGGGATTCTGTACCAGCTATAATAATAAGCTTTCTCATCAAATAATTTTTCAATTGATTTGGCATTAGCGGAAATTTTGACTCTGAACCGATTATTAGATGATTGTTCGATACTAGGCTGGCCTTCGTAGATCGGAACGTTAAACCCTTCTTTAAGCACGTCATAAACAGCCTGACGGAGGTTAATGAATTGTCCTAATGTAATTAGCATTGTGGGGTCATGGTTTGGGTAAGCTAAATGTAGGAGGTCTCGTGCAAATTTTGGTAGCCCATACATGGTTTGACCCCATGTGCAATCATAATATTCTGGCAAGACATTATCTAGCCAATGGGTTGGCTTGATGATATGTATGTCTGGGTGTGCCTTTTTAGTGTGTTCCATCAGGGACGCTGCGGTTGCAAACAATGCGGAATTATTCCCAATAACCACTTCTTTTCTTGGAGGGTTAAAAATATGCAAGGGCCTGGATAAAATTTGATTATTAATCTTCGCACTGAGCAAGGTTTTTGGGCTGAATTTAGTGAATCTCATTGTAATTAACTCCTCTTGTATGTTCAACCAGTTGACGCTCTTAACTATAGCAGAAATCTAACCCTTTGCCATAAATTAGTTGTCTGTACCAATTCTCCCGCCAGGTAAGCGTAGTAGACACGGCACATTTATATAAATTGGGGAGTGAAAATAATTTTAGCTATGTTCGGAAATAGCTTGTCATGTAGGGTGTCGACTTTTGACATAGGAAATTCTTTGATTACACTCGAGGCCCCGGTCACACAGCCTCTAGTGTAACATGATTACTACAAATTGTGTGATTTTTTGCCTCGGCTAAAACCTTCAAATTGAGCTGTGTGAAGCAGCAATAATTTTCGATAAATCAAATAAAAAAAGAATCTTTTCAATGAAGCCTTCGATTAGACTTGGAGCAGCCCCCTACTAATCAGGGGGGGCATGAAAAAAAGTTGATTTTCACCTAATGATATCCTCAAAAAATTAATTACAGTTTTGTTTAGTTATACCAACTGGGACAAAAGGTTTCTTTTCGATACTATCTATATTGCCTGGTTCAGTAAAAAAATTACAGTCAATGTGCGACATATTCATGACGACTTGAAATGAAAATTCAAGCATTAAGATTTCTGTGAAATATCGTAGTGAAGTCGACACCCTTTTTTGTGGCTAAGTTTTACTTCAACGAGTATTCATGGAAGATAACTTTTTGTAATTAAAAGATCCATCTCTAATTTTTCTTTGTCTCGAACAAAAAATAGCTGATATTAGCCCAACCCAATATCGTTTCAGTAGTGTGTCGCATTTAATAAATGAAGGGTCATCATGTTTTCTGCCCGTGCGCCTCCATCTGAACAAAGTGACCAATCCCATAGGCAATATTTTGGCTCTTTGTGTAAAGATTAGCTATCATTTTAAGATCACGGGAGAATTTCAAAGCAGTAATACAGCGATTCTAAGGTGTCAAGCCAGGCTCTGATAGGATGTTAATGAGCCGACCTGTCTGGTCAGTTTTTCGGCCAATAATTCGAGGCAATGAATACCCTTTTCATATAATTTTTGGTTCCTTGATATTATCCCAATTCAAATAGAGCGCATTATCTCAGGAAATATTGAGTATGACAAATTACAGCCATCACTTCGATATGCTCCAGGCTATTTCAAAGTGATAGTGTCAAATAGTCAGGCTCAAAGCGTCCGAGTGGTTTGATGTGGCTGCACTAATTCGACAAGTATTATACATCTTCAACTTCGGCATCTGGGTTTCAGAGGCTGTTACCCTGGTTAATCTGGGGGATTGGTACGTCTTTTGTGCTGTTTCAGTTTTTGCTGCAGTTGTCCTCGGGCGTACTCGTTGAGCGCTTGATGCATGATTTTTCGATGACAGCCTTGACCGCAGGCTTAATTGTCTGGTGCCTACTATTATGTCTATGTTGTTCTTCAAACACCGGCAGGTATGCTGATTGATCGCTTTGGCGCAAGACTGATATTGAGTCTGGGTGCTTTAGTCTGTGCGCTAGGGTGTGGCTTATTTACCGTGAGTCATGCCATTTGGATAACTGATGTTGGGCGCATTTTGATGGGTGGTGGGTCTGCATTTGCTTTTGTGGGTACACTATATCTTATTGGCAATTGGTTTCCGGCTGCTTATTTCGGAATGATGTTGGGGCTGAGTGATTTGATCGCCAGATATATAGGGCTTTCAAACGCACTTTTTTAAAAATCAGGAGATTTTTCTTCTGGCATCTTCACCGCCCTATATACCTAACACTTGAATCTCCTTAATGCCAGAATTCCTGCCTCTATTTTTTAAGTTTAATATCATGAAATACCATCACATTTTATCACCCCACTTTTCCACCGACGAAAAACACCCTTGGCCTTATTTTCACCAATTCAAAGTTTGATCATAGTCATACTCTGGTTCATGATAACCTTCGATTTCATTCTCGACTTGATAGGCTTCCGGCGGTGGTCTTGCACGCTGCATCTTTGGCGCTTCAACTTCTTCTCCTAGGTGAGT
>JBGSSQ010000376.1:0-5888 GCA_041736975.1 Gammaproteobacteria bacterium | reverse complement strand
CCCCAATTTTTTGAGTTTGTTAATCCCTAAAACTCATCCGTGAGAAGTATATAACTAGGGGCCGTTAGCTCAGTTGGTAGAGCAGCTGACTCTTAATCAGCGGGTCGTAGGTTCGAAACCTACACGGCCCACCAATCAAGTTTAGTGAATTGCGAGAGTGGCGGAATTGGTAGACGCGCTGGATTTAGGTTCCAGTGAGGAAACTTGTGAGAGTTCGAGTCTCTCCTCTCGCACCATTTTTAGAGAGGTCAGCGTGATCAATAGTTCATGCTGGCTAATTTTATGTCTTATATAATGTCGAGGTCCCTAAAGATGACAGTTTCGGTGGAAAAATTAAGTGAACTGAAGAGAAAGATAACCCTAACTCTCCAAGAGCAAGATATTGAGCAGGATGTTGCCAAACAGCTGGGGGAAATGACGAGTAAAGTGAAACTCAAGGGATTTCGTCCAGGTAAAGTGCCTTTAGTTGAAGTTAAGCGTCGATATGGTAAATCTATTCGTGATGATGTCATCAATAATCTCGTTGGGGTCAAATTAGAAGAAGCAGTTAAAGAGCAAGGGCTCAAACCAGCAGGTCCACCGCATATCGAACCCAAAGCTTCTGCAGGTTCTGACGGCCCGGTTCAGTTTGAAGCCACTTTCGAAGTTTATCCAGAAATAAAATTGGCCTCCCTCAAAGGGGCTAAACTTGAAAGCCCTATAGCTGAAGTGTCCTCAGCCGATGTTGATAAAATGATAGACAAGATGCGTCACCAACATGCTGAATGGACAGAAGTCAGTCGCTCTGCCAAAGAAGGTGATAAACTAGTAATTGATTTTATCGGTAAAATGGACGGCAAAGAATTTGAAGGTGGTAATGCCAAAGAGGTTGATTTAGAGCTGGGTAGTAAGATGATGATCCCAGGCTTCGAAGAAGGTCTAATTGGCGCGGAGAAAGATCAAGTTAAAACAATTTCTTTGACTTTCCCTGAGGAATATCATGCAAAAGAATTTGCTGGTAAATCAGTAGAATTTGAAGTGACGGTGCATAAGATCACTGAATCAAAGTTACCGGCTATCAATGACGATTTTGCACTGAAATTTGGTGTTAAAGAAGGCGGCGAAGCCGCTTTACGTAAAAATGTTGAAGATAACATGCGTAAAGAAGTTATGGCACGTAATAAAGAGAGCGTGAAAAAAGAGTTAATGGACATTCTTTTAGAAAAAAATGAGTTTGAAGTCCCCACAGCTTTAGTGGATCGTGAAGTTAAGCGTGCTCAAGAAGAATTTGTGGAGCGCATGGGTGGTGGCAATAAAAGTCTGATTGATTTATTACCTCGTGAGCATTTTGAGCAACAAGCCATTCACAATGTCAAATTGGGTTTGCTGTTTTCTCAGGCCATAGAAACCAATGAATTGAAAGTCGATGAAAATCGAGTCTTGTCTAAGCTAGAAGAATTTGCATCTACGTATGAACATCCTGAACAAATGATTGATCTTTATAAAGCCAATCCTCGCAGTATGGATTATTTCCGCTCTAGTGTGCTGGAAGACCAGGTTGTAGAACATTTACTGAGTGACGTGGAAGTAACTGAAAAGCAAGTATCTTACGACGAGCTGATGAACCCCACAAACAAGGAAGCTTAATCTCATGAGAAATCAATTGGTCCCAATGGTTGTTGAGCAAAGTGCACGTGGTGAACGTGCTTATGATATTTATTCTCGTTTGCTCAAAGAGCGAGTGATATTTTTGGTTGGCGAAATTGAGCCTTATATGGCCAATTTAATCATAGCCCAATTACTTTTTTTGGAATCTGAAAATCCTGATAAAGATATAAGTTTGTATATAAACTCACCGGGTGGACATGTTACCGCCGGGATGGCAATTTATGACACTATGCAATTTATTAAGCCAGATATAAGCACACTGTGCATTGGTCAAGCGGCAAGTGCGGCTTCTTTGCTATTGTGTGCAGGTGCCAAAGGCAAGCGTTTTTGTCTGCCACATTCCACTGTAATGATCCATCAAGTGCTGGGCGGCTATCAAGGGCAGGGTACTGATATTCAAATACATGCTCGTGAGACACAGCGAGTTAGTGATCAACTCAACTCCGTTTTAGCTTTGCATACCGGGAAAGATGTTAAATTGATCGAACAGGACACCAACCGTGATAATTTCATGTCGGCTGATCAGGCCTTGAAATACGGACTCATCGACTCCATTATAGCCTCAAGGGCCGAAGTGATGAAATCTGTCGCTAAGGCTGAAACTGCGTAGTTGTGCCCCGTATTGCAGGCAATTCAGGCCAAAGCACGCTATAATTGAAGTTAGTGGCATTTAATCCCCCTATGACGCTTAGAGAGGTGAGCTATGAGTAAAGATGATACTAAAGGTATGTTTTGTTCTTTTTGTCATAAAAGCCAGCATGAGGTTCGTAAGTTAATTGCAGGCCCCAACGTTTTTGTTTGTGATGAATGTGTGGCACTGTGCAATGACATCATAATGGAAGAAACAGGTGGAGAGCCTGAGGTTAAGTCTGAGGCTAAATTACCGACGCCTACAGAGATTAAGGGCGCATTAGATGAATATGTCATCGGTCAGGATTATGCGAAAAAAGCCTTGTCTGTGGCGGTCTACAATCACTACAAACGTCTTTATAGCGACCCAGGTGGCAATGATGTGGAGCTAGGCAAGAGCAATATTTTATTAATTGGTCCTACCGGTTCAGGCAAGACATTATTAGCTGAAACCCTAGCCAGGGTATTGAATGTTCCTTTCACTATAGCTGATGCTACAACATTGACTGAAGCCGGTTATGTGGGGGAGGACGTTGAAAACATCATTCAGAAATTGCTGCAAAAATGTGATTATAATATCGATAAAGCACAGACGGGCATTGTCTATATCGATGAGATCGACAAAATCTCACGCAAATCTGACAACCCTTCAATAACCCGTGATGTATCGGGTGAAGGTGTGCAACAAGCTTTATTAAAGTTGATTGAAGGCACTGTGGCGAGTATTCCTCCACAAGGCGGACGTAAACATCCTCAGCAAGAATTTATGCATGTTGATACCTCGAATATTCTTTTCATTTGCGGTGGTGCATTTGCAGATTTAGATAAAATTATTCGTCATCGCACTGAAAAAAGTGGTATAGGCTTTTCGGCCAATGTTCACAGCGAAAAAGATCAGAAAGTCTTTAGCGAGCTGATGAAACAGGCTGAGCCAGAAGATCTTATTAAATTCGGCTTAATACCTGAGTTTATTGGACGATTGCCTGTTATTGCAACGCTCGATGAGCTGGATGAAGAAGCTTTGATGTCTATATTAACCAAGCCTCGTAATGCATTAACCAAGCAATATGCTAAACTGTTTGGTATGGAAGACGTTGAGCTGGAATTTCGAGATGATGCTTTGCTTGAAATCGCTAAGCGTTCTATGGCTCGTAAATCGGGTGCCAGAGGATTACGTTCAATTATGGAACATGTGTTACTTAATACCATGTACGAACTACCTTCAATGGAGAATCTCAAGAAGGTGGTCATTGATGCTGCTGTTATTCAAGGCAAGAGCGAGCCACTGTTAATCTTTGGTGGTGAAGGAGGCAGGGATGAGGAAGCAAATGAGTCCTCAACAGCAAAGCCTGCCAAAGCGCCCTTGTCTAAGACAACAGCCTTGAAAGGTGCATCAAAAACTGCAGAGAAATAGGAGGCTCTTATCATGGCCAAGAAAAAACCGTCTAAATTCCCGGTTTTACCATTACGGGACGTAGTGGTTTATCCTCATATGGTTATACCGCTATTTGTTGGTCGAGCCAAATCCATCAAAGCATTAGATGTGGCAATGGAAGCCGATAAACAGATTTTTTTGATCGCTCAAAAAGAGGGCGGAATCAACGATCCTAAACCTCAAGATCTCTATGATGTAGGCACGCTTGCGACAATTTTGCAGCTGCTTAAGCTCCCTGATGGTACTGTGAAAGTATTGGTTTAAGGTAATCAACGTGCTAACGTATTGAAGTATGTTGATGGCGCGGAATTTGCTACTGCTGACATTGCTTTTGTTCATGAAGTGGTGGAGCCAGAAGACGATTTGTCAGTACTGATTCATTCCTTGCTTATGTGTTTTGAAGACTATGTTAAAATTAATAAGCGCATTCCACCAGAGATACTAAACTCTTTATCTAACATCGAAAATCCAGCACGTTTAGCGGATACTATTGCGGCACATGTGCCACTGAGTCTACATGACAAACAGATGATTTTAGAAGCACGTAAAATACGTGAGCGTTTAGAGCTGGTACTGGTTTACCTGGAGGCTGAGATTGATAAAATGCAGGTGGAAAAACGTGTGCAAAAACGCGTTAAAACCCAGATGGAAAAAAGTCAGCGTGAGTACTATCTCAATGAGAAAATGAAAGCCATTCAAAAAGAATTAGGTGAAATTGATGATGATTCTGGACTCACTGAACTAGAGCAGATTGAAGCAAAAATCAAAAAAGCCGGTATGCCTGCAGAAGCCAAAGCAAAAGCAATGGCTGAACTTAATAAGTTAAAAATGATGCCACCCATGTCGGCTGAAGCGACGGTTTCTCGAAATTATCTCGATTGGTTATTGTCTGTGCCATGGAAGAAAAAATCCACTGTGATTGCTGATTTATCAAAAGCTCAAGAAGTGTTAGAACATGATCACTTTGGTTTGGAACGGGTTAAAGAACGCATTATTGAATATTTGGCGGTACAACAGCGTGCCAAAAAAGTGAAAGGTCCTATTCTTTGCTTAGTCGGACCTCCTGGTGTAGGTAAAACCTCACTGGGTGAATCCATAGCGCGCGCGACCGGACGTGAATTTGTACGGATTTCTCTAGGTGGTATTCGTGATGAAGCTGAAATTAGAGGGCATCGTCGCACCTATATCGGTTCAATGCCGGGTAAAATTATTCAAAAACTAGCCAAAGTAAAAGTACGTAATCCTCTCTTTATGCTAGATGAAGTTGATAAAATGGCGATGGATTTTCGTGGCGATCCAGCTTCTGCATTGTTGGAAGTGTTGGACCCTGAACAGAATCATGCGTTCAATGATCATTATCTAGAGGTTGATTATGATCTTTCCGATGTTATGTTTATTGCCACGTCAAATTCATTAAACATTCCATCGCCACTATTGGATAGAATGGAAGTAATTCGTTTGGCGGGTTATACTGAAGATGAAAAAACAAATATTGCCACCCGTTATCTGATTAAGAAACAGATGAAAGAAGCAGGGCTCAAAACTGAAGAAATCAGTATTACAGAAAGTGCTATACAAGAAATTATTCGCCATTATACCCGAGAAGCGGGTGTTCGAAACCTTGAACGTGATATAGCCAAGCTATGTCGTAAAGTGGTCAAGGATATTTTCTTCCGTGAGAAAAAAGGCAAGGTTAAGCGTTCTGTTATTACCAACCGCAATGTTGAAAAGTATCTAGGTGTCCAGAAGTATCGTTATGGTTCTGCGGATGAGCAAAATCAGGTTGGTCAAGTGACTGGTTTGGCATGGACTGAAGTGGGTGGCGAATTATTAAAAATTGAATCGGCTGTTATGCCCGGTAAAGGCAAGACCACTATTACTGGTCGTGCAGGTGACGTGATGCAAGAATCCATACAAGCTGCTATGACTGTGGTACGATCGCGCGCTCATGTGTTGGGCATACCCGATAAATTTTTCCAAGAAAATGATATCCATATTCACCTTCCAGAAGGTGCTACACCTAAAGATGTTCCAAGTGCTGGTGTGGGCATGGTCACCGCCATTGTTTCAGCGATTACCAAAATACCAGTGCGTGCTGATGTGGCAATGACAGGCGAAATCACCTTACGTGGTGAAGTGCTGCCTATTGGAGGACTAAAAGAAAAGCTGATTGCTG
>JBGSSQ010000241.1:0-3169 GCA_041736975.1 Gammaproteobacteria bacterium | reverse complement strand
GAGCGTCACAGTGTCTCACGTTTAATTGGATCACCTCCAGGCTATGTAGGCTTTGAAGATGGTGGTTTGTTGACCGAGGCGATCACTAAACATCCACATGCAATATTGTTGTTGGATGAGATCGAGAAAGCACACTCTGATATCTATAATATTC
This sequence comes from Gammaproteobacteria bacterium, assembly GCA_041736975.1. Taxonomy (GTDB): domain Bacteria; phylum Pseudomonadota; class Gammaproteobacteria; order JAIEPX01; family JAIEPX01; genus JAIEPX01. The sequence goes on along the minus strand of JBGSSQ010000241.1, from coordinate 3,015 downwards.
TGCTACAAGTGATGGATCATGGCTCCTTGACTGACAATAATGGTCGTGTAGCGAGTTTCCGTCATGTGATTATTGTGATGACCACCAATGCCGGTGCGGATCTTTTAGAGCGCACCTCAATGGGCTTTGTTGAAAGTGATCTCGCACTTGACAGTAATGATGCTATACGTCGGATGTTTGCACCTGAGTTCCGCAATCGTTTGGATGCGGTCATTCAGTTCCGTCATCTTGAGCCCACTGTGCTGCATCGAGTGGTGGACAAGTTCCTTACTGAGCTGGAAGTCCAACTTGCCGCTAAAAATGTGGTGCTCGAAGTGGATTCTGTTGCACGTACTTGGCTCGCTGAAAACGGTTACGACCGTAAGATGGGCGCTAGACCGATGGCACGTTTGATACAAGAGCATGTGAAGAAACCATTGGCCGAAGAGCTTATTTTTGGTCGACTGGCAGCGGGTGGCAGTGTGTTGATCAGTGTAGAGAGTGACAAAATAGTGTATAAAATCAAGGAGGTTACCGGGCGAGAATTACGTCCGCAAAAACAAGTGTAACCAGATGCAAGGGGGGCGCAAAGCCCCCCTCTTTACAGGGGGTTACGCTCGCGCAGGTAACCCCTTTTTTTATGGATGACAGATTTGAATGTCATTGATAGTAGGATGTATAGGGTTTCTACCCGCTGAGTATCTGGTGTAAAATAATACCAGGCTGAATGACCTTCATCATAAAGTAGTCTTAGCCTGAGGTAGCCGCTAAGCAGAGATTAGCAGGTGATCACGTGTAGAAGTTTAGGGTGTATCGTCGTCGTTTGCTTCTTGCTTTTTCTTTTCAGCTTCAGCAGCCGCTATAGCGCCAGGTTTCTTTTTCTCCGTGCTTCTATAGGTGATTCTTCCTTTGCTCAAATCATACGGTGTCAACTCAACCTTCACAAGATCTCCTGTGAGGATACGGATGTAGTTTTTACGCATACGACCAGATATGTGGGCAATTACGGTATGGCCGTTTTCCAGCTTGACGCGAAAAGTGGTGTTAGGTAGTGAATCGGTAACGATTCCTTCCATTTCTATATGATCATCTTTTGGCATGTAAGACCTTTAATAAGTTAGCAACGCGCTATACTGCCCTAAATTTTGGTATATTACAATCTTTTCCCTCATAATGACGAGTCCACAGACTATTTAGGTAGGGAATCTAGATATTTTTCCGCATCTAGTGCTGCCATACAGCCTGTTCCTGCCGAGGTAATGGCTTGACGATAGATGTGGTCCATCACATCGCCCGCGGCAAAAACGCCTGGTATGCTGGTTTCTGTGGCTTTGCCATCCTGGCCGCTTTTGACACGGATATAGCCATTAGACATGGCCAATTGACCGGCAAAAATATCGGTATTAGGTCGGTGACCAATGGCAATAAAGACGCCTTGAACGGCAATTTCTTGGGTCGCGGCCGTGTCTACATCTTTAATTCTTAAGCCAGAAACACCCCGTTCGTCTCCTAGAACCTCATCCAGTGTGTGATTCCATGCCATTTCTACTTTGCCACTTTTTACTTTTTCCATCAATTTGTCGATAAGAATTTTTTCTGATCTTAAGCTATCACGACGATGAATTACGGTGACTTTACTAGCAATGTTGGATAGATAAATCGCCTCCTCAACGGCAGTATTACCTCCGCCAACGACCGCAACCGGTTGATTCTTATAGAAAAAACCGTCGCAAGTGGCGCAGGCTGATACGCCTTTGCCCATGTAGGCTGTTTCAGAGGGAAGTCCTAGATATTGCGCCGATGCGCCAGTAGCGATAATCAAAGCATCACAAGTATAGATTTGTCCACCATCGCCGTGCAGCGTGAACGGGCGTTGTGATAAATCACAGCTTTGGATGTGGTCGCGAATCACTTGGGTATTAAAGCGTTCAGCATGTTTTAGCATTCGCTCCATTAACTCCGGCCCTTGCAGCCCCTCAACATCACCAGGCCAATTGTCTACATCGGTGGTTCGGGTTAACTGACCGCCCGGTTCAATGCCGGAAATAAGCACTGGGTTTAAGTTGGCACGTGCTGCGTAAATAGCCGCTGTGTAACCGGCGGGGCCTGACCCTAATATGATGAGTCTATGGTGCTGTGTTGTGGACATACAATTACCTTACTTTCCAATAATGCCATCATTTTATCATGACCGCTCAATCCACACAATCAAGCCCTTACCTATCTTAGAGGGTAATTCCAATAAAATACCGTACTTGAGATTTTCTACTATACTTACAGTGCAATGGTGTCAATCATTAATAGATGCCTCAAGCAGGCTGAACCGTTTTTTTGACTGCTTTGGTGTAGGATTATGGAGGTGAATTATGAATAAGTCTGAGGATAATCAAGCTAAGGTTACTCCAATTGAATCTTTAAAAGCATTTGTTGCAGAAGGACCTAGCTGGGAACAGAGGCTCGCTTTTGTAACAGGGGAGAAAAGATCTAGCTATTCCGGTGAGGGTAAAGTTTTGGAGCCTTTACTAGAAGGTTTAGATGAGTCCAACCAAAATAAATTGATAGCGGGATTGATTAAAGATGAATGGACTAAGGCAAAAGCCGGAGGTGACCCTAACACTTTCATGAGAAGTGCTGGTCTTGCCAAATCAGCCATGATGCGATTTATGAGTGAAGAGATTAAAAAAAATCCACAACTAGCAGAACAGTTTAGGAATAATCCGATTGAGTTAGTGAAAAACATTCAGTTTCCGTCCTATCTCAAAGAAGTACTGGGGGAGATTGTGAATGAGAAAATAGAATCTAAAGCTCCTTTGTATGGGTTCGCTCATAACATAGTATTTAGTATAGTGAGTGGTCCAGCTCTAAGTCACTATAATGAACAACTTATTGCTGCCAGCGCTGGCGGCCAAGTAAATTTTGATACGCCTTTTGGAGTCGAGTATAACGAGGCTAGAGCGGCTAGTCAGCTGCTCGTAAACTGTAACGGCGTGCTGAAATTTGGTAAAGAGAGTACTGAAGAGCAAAGAAGTGTTGCTA
>JBGSSQ010000359.1:0-2098 GCA_041736975.1 Gammaproteobacteria bacterium | reverse complement strand
CAGAGGAAGCATGGGAGTTGGCACTGAGCTGCGGTGATGATTATGAGTTATGTTTCACCGTATCGCCGCAACAAGAAGCCAAATTGAAATCCCTTCTGTGTGATTCAGTGACCTGCATCGGTGAAATTGTATCAAAACCTGGCTGTGAATTCCTCAAAGGCGATGGTAGTGTGTACTCTTGCCCTTCTAGGGGTTATTTGCATTTTTCATAATAGGAGAGCTTAAAATGGATAGAGTGGAGATTCAGCGTCGAGTCTGGTCAGATCCCCGATACTTTATTGGCTATGGCTTTGGAACCGGTTTATTACCCAAAATGCCGGGTACTTGGGGCACCTTGATAGCGATCCCTGTTTACCTATTAGCGGCCAAACTATCTTTTATCCCCTATATTATCTTTGTATTACTACTGGCTTTTTATGCGGCTCGTTTGAGTGATGTTTTATCTAAAGAGATAGCGCTTCACGATGATCCCGGTATGAATATCGATGAAATCGTTGGGTATCTTGTTACCATGATGATCGCGCCATTATCGTGGTGGGCTATTATTTTGGGGTTTGGCTATTTTCGTCTATTTGATATTTTAAAGCCTTGGCCTATTAGTTGGGTGGATCGTAATGTCACCGGTGGAGTAGGCATGATATTGGATGATATTATGGCAGGCGTTGCGGCGATGTTATTGCTGAAGGCGACCCTTTGGATCGGCGCTGCGTTGTTGGTGTGATTTAAGGCCTGACGTTTTGCCCCTAAGGTATTGAAAAATATAGAGCTCAGAGTTCTTTAAGGTCTTGCGGCCAAGGTTATCCACATAACCTGTGGATAACTTTGTGGATAAGGCTTCAATAAGGTCACTATCTGCTTGATCTTATGGGAACTTTGTTAACATGGCCAGAGTTTGCCCATCATTTAAAAGTCTATTAAAATCAATGCGTTGAGAAGATCACCTCTCTCTTCGCATAATGTTTTGATTGCAGCTCTATGTGAAATCCCTAAGCTTGTGAATAACAACTATTTTTTTGCCCTTTTTTCACTCTCATAATTTAAGTTCTTGTGCACCTTGGCTCTATATTGAAGGTTCTCAGTCATTCGCTTTACAGAAAGCAGTCGCGGGTTGAGGTGGGAGGCGCTGTCAGCCTCTTCCTGATCATTTTTTGCACAAAAAATACCCAAACAACCTTGGTATTGACAAATAGACATGAAAATGCTAAGGTGGCCCAACTTTTATTATTGCTATAGATGTTAGCGAACAGTACTATGCAAAAATTTAGGGAATAGTGATCTTAAACATTAGGTGGGGAGGTAATATGCAGAATGACGCTTCAATCTCGAGTTATCCAGAGGCTACAGTCAGTAGTCCAGTAGAAGTCCTATCAAGTAGTAGAGCCGTTGCCCTTCAAGGGTGGTTAATCTGTGGTTTAGCGGCATTATTTTACTTCTATGAATATTTATTGCGCGTTTCCCCTGCGGTAATGTCTAGTGAGCTCATGTTGAATTACCATATCAGTGCTACCGGCTTTGGTCTGCTGAGTGGTGTGTATATGTATATTTATTCTCCCCTACAGTTATTCGTCGGCCTTATGATGGATCGTTATGGTCCTCGGGTATTGCTGCTGAACGCCTGTGCTGCTTGTGTTATAGGCACTTATCTTTTTGCGAGTACCCATTCTCTTATGATTGGTATAGCAGGACGTTTTTTGGTGGGCTTTGGGTCAGCTTTTGCTTTTGTGGGTGTCTTAAAACTAGCGATCATTTGGTTGCCGCCCAAGCGCTTTGCCATTGTCTCTGGTATGGCCATGGCCCTGGGTAAAATTGGTGGTTTGACCGGTGTAAATCTCATAACGGCTTTAGTCGCTCGATTTGGGTGGCAAGCCACTTGTTATTACGCTGTGGCTTTTGGCTCAGTGCTATTGTTGGCGATGATTTATTTTATAGAAGATGGCTTTAAATCAGGTCATAGCGCTTCGACTGGGCAGCAAGTCAGCAGTATGACCAAGGCGTTCTCTGGCTTGATAGCCATTGTTAAAACCAAACAAATGTGGGTCAGTGGTGCTATAGGTTGCTTATTATATCTGCCTACTGTTGTTTTTGCTGACTTGTGGGG
>JBGSSQ010000237.1:0-7079 GCA_041736975.1 Gammaproteobacteria bacterium | reverse complement strand
GTGCCATGTCAACAGACGAATCCAAACCACTTTCTGGCGAAAAAGCCTTTGAATTCACTATAAAAGCCAGTAGTCAGGACACCATCACGGCAGAATGGACTATCGCACCCAAGCATTACCTTTATCGCGATCGCATTTACTTCAGCCTCAAAGATCATACCCAAGGTGTTTTAGGCAACCCTATCTTGCCCAAAGGCACATCTAAACAAGATGAGTACATGGGCAAAACTACTGTCTATGAAAATCACACCACCCTTTCCGTGCCCTTCATGGCCCATACCAAAGACCCGGTACAATTATTGGTGAGCTACCAAGGCTGCTCCTCTGGCGGCTATTGCTACCCGCCTATTACCAAACTGGTTGAGCTCGATATGCAAAATAACCTTGGGGCAGCACTAAAAGGAACCACCGTCGAAAATACTGCCCCGGAAGAGCCAGTCGCCGCCTATTCCGATCAAGATGAACTCAATGATTTACTCAGCTCGCACGCCTATATTTCTATTATTTTGACCTTTCTAGGCATTGGCCTACTGCTCGCTTTTACCCCCTGTGTTCTACCCATGGTGCCTATCATTTCCGGCATCATCGTCGGCCAGAAAAACTTGCACACCTGGAAAGCCTTTAGACTCTCCCTTGTTTACGTGCTCAGCATGTCGTTCACCTATGCTCTTGCCGGACTGCTGGTTGGCGCTGTAGGAGGCAGTATTCAAGTGATATTCCAGCAGCCTTGGATCATTGTGCTCTCCAGCCTGATTTTTGTGGCACTGGCGCTGTCTTTCTTTGGCTTTTACGACATCAAACTCCCTGATCGCTTTGAAACCTGGCTCACCCAGGTCAGCAACCACCAAAAACGGGGCAGTTACATAGGCGTTGCAGTAATGGGCTGTTTAGCCACTTTAATTTTATCGCCCTGTGTAACACCCGCGCTCGTTGGCGCACTAGGCTATATTGGCGATACTGGCGACGCTTTTCTGGGTAGTGTCGCACTGTTTTGTCTAGGTTTTGGCATGGGAATTCCTTTGATTGTCATAGGCACCGCCGGCGGCAAATTTATGCCTAAAGCAGGACCTTGGATGGAAGCAACCAAAGCGGTCTTTGGGGTCATCATGATCGGTATGGCTATCTACATGCTAAGTCGCATTCTCCCCCCCCCCACCACGCTACTGTTATGGGGAGCTTTATTCGTCATCACCTCTATGTTTTTGGGCACCTTTAATCCCGTTAGTAACAACAAATGGGCTCGATTACGCAAAGGCTGCGGCATTTTAATGCTCGCCTACGGGCTAATGATGGTGATTGGCGCCGGCTTTGGCAATGATGACCCCATTCACCCACTCGCTGATTTAGGACATTCCAATCACTCACTCAGCTCTAGTTCACTCTCGGTAGAGCATGTCACCAATCTGACTGACGTTCGCCGCGAGTTGGCCAAAAGTCGTGCCAAAGGAAAGTTCTTAATGGTGGATTTTTACGCAGACTGGTGCACAGCCTGTACTTCCATGGATAAACACACCTTCCAAAATCCCGAAGTAGTCAAATTACTCCAAGACTTCACGCTATTACGCGCCGACGTCACCCATAACAACGCTACAGACAAAGCCCTAGAGAGCTATTTTGACGTGATAGCCCCACCCACTATTTTATTTTTCGGCCCCGATTGCCGAGAGCTCAAACAATACCGCGTCGTCGGTGAGATGAATGCCACAAAATTCAAGGCTCTACTTGAAATGATCTTAGCCGACGAAGACCTACGCAAAAAACTAGACCAACAAAAAGACAAGGATGATGACGGCAAGATATGCCTTTAAGTGCAATACAAGATCAAACAACACTCAGTTAAGTAATAGCCCTTGAATTAACTAGATAGTGTTAATGCCGTTCAAAAGCCTGCGCATAAGGATAAGCAGTGGCACTTTTCAGTTTTGTGCTTAAAATGCGTCAACTACCATTAAAATGAGCACATAGTCTCCGAACTAGACAACTTCCAAAAAGTGGTGCACAATGCCCTCCATGAATGGTAAGGCAAACCTTAGGGCGGCCTATAGTAAACTTTGACGGAGAGCAACGTTGGATATTCGCAAAATTCGTAAACTGATTGAGTTAATCAATGAGACAGGGGTTTCTGAAATTGAAGTGCACGAAGATAAAGAGTCTGTGCGCATTAGCCGCTACTCGGCTGCCCCCATGCAAAGTCAACCTGTGCATCACTATGCCCCTCATCCCACGCACCACACCGCACCCCAAAGCATGCCTGCCCCTGAGTTGTCACCAACCCCAGCTCCAGCCATAGAAGCTCCGAGCAAAGGCTTTACGGTGAAGTCCCCTATGGTCGGCACTGTGTATTTGGCCTCCACACCAGGCGAGAAACCTTTTGTAGAAGTAGGACAACGTATTGAAGTGGGTGATGTGCTTTGCTTGATTGAAGCCATGAAAATGTATAATCAAATAGAATCGGATAAAGCTGGCGTCTTGAGCGCACGATTAGTCGACAATGAATCTCCTGTGGAGTTCGACCAACCTCTCTTTATCATAGAGTAACTCAGTATGGTAAAAAAAGTATTAATCGCTAACCGCGGAGAAATTGCCTTGCGTATTTTGCGCGCATGCAAAGAGCTCAACATTAAAACCGTGGCGGTTTACTCCAGCGCCGACGTTGATCTTAAGCACGTACGCCTTGCTGATGAAGCCATCTGCATAGGACCGCCCAATGTAGCTAAAAGCTATCTTAATGTACCTTCCATTATCAGTGCTGCCGAAATATCTGAAGCGGATGCTATTCATCCTGGTTACGGCTTCCTCTCTGAAAATGCCGATTTTGCTGAACAAGTTGAAAACAGTGGTTTTATTTTTATAGGGCCCACAGCTGAAACGATTCGCACCATGGGTGACAAAGTCTCGGCTATCGCCGCGATGATCGAAGCCGGTGTGCCTACAGTGCCCGGATCTAATGGTAAATTAGGTCACAACAATGAAATCAATCTGCAAATTGCCCAAGAAATTGGTTATCCCGTTATAATTAAAGCCTCAGGAGGCGGTGGCGGACGTGGCATGCGTGTAGTACGTAACGAAAGTGAACTCATTGGTTTCATTGCCATGACACGCACAGAAGCCGAAGCCGCTTTCGGCAACCCCGAAGTCTACATGGAAAAATACCTTGAAAAACCTCGGCATATCGAAATTCAAGTATTAGGCGATGGCCAAGGCAATGCAATTCATTTAGGCGAACGTGATTGCTCTGTGCAACGTCGCCATCAAAAAGTGATTGAAGAAGCACCCGCACCTGGGATCACTGAAGAAGAACGCCAACGCGTGGGTAACCGCTGCGTTAAAGCCTGTGAAGCCATGAAATACCGTGGCGCCGGCACCTTTGAATTCCTCTATGAAAACGGCGAATTTTATTTCATCGAAATGAACACTCGTGTGCAAGTTGAACATCCAGTGACAGAAATGGTCACTGGCATTGATATAGTCAAAGAACAATTATTAATTGCTAGCGGCAAAAAATTGCGTTACCAACAAAAAGATATTGTCATCAAAGGCCACGCCATTGAATGTCGTATTAATGCCGAAGATCCTCGCAGCTTTTTACCTTCGCCTGGAAAAATTAATTTATTCCATGCACCCGGCGGCCCAGGCATTCGCGTCGATAGTCATATTTACTCAGGCTACACTGTGCCACCCTACTATGATTCGATGATTGGAAAAATTATTAGCCATGGTGAAAATCGCGCCAATGCCATTGCTAAAATGCGTAATGCTCTGGTAGAAGTGATCGTTGATGGTATTAAAACCAACATCGACTTACATCAAGATATACTTGCTGATGCTGTTTTTCAAAAAGGCAGTCAAAATATTCATTATCTTGAAAAGAAACTCGAGGCCAGCAAGGACTAGTCACCGCTCACTATTTTTAAAAGAGGCTTACCATGCCATTTTTGCAAATGACTTTGCCGGCAACACGCGAGCAATCGGATGCCTTGATCGACGAACTCAGCGAGCTAGGCGCCTTAGCTATCACCTTACAAGATGCACAAGATCAACCAATTTATGCACCTGGCGTCGGCGAAACCACTTTGTGGGATCAAATGCTGCTCACCGCTTTATTTGATGAACACACTGAAATGCCGGTCATTATTCAACATATTCGCACCCACTTTGGCGGAGCATTGAGCGACCTTGCTAAAGTTGAATTCATTGCAGATCAAGCCTGGGAGCATACCTGGAAAGACGATTTCAAAATACAGTGCTACCAAGAAAAATTATGGATTTACCCCAGCTGGGATTTACCAGAAAATCCTGCACCACACAGTTTAATTTTGGATCCTGGACTAGCATTTGGTACCGGCAAACACCCCACAACACAACTGTGTTTAAATTGGTTGGCCCAACACGTGCAAACTCCGGCAGTGGTTATCGATTACGGCTGCGGCTCGGGAATTTTAGCCATCGCCGCCTTCAAGCTAGGCGCACAAAAAGTCATAGCTATTGACAACGATCCTCAAGCGCTAACCGCCACACGCGCCAATGCTGAACTTAACAACATTGATGCTGCCCAACTTCAAACTTACTTACCGGATCAGCTTCCGCCCACACAGGCCGACATACTCATCGCTAATATTCTAGCACTCCCCCTCATGGAGCTTGCCCCTACCTTTTCAAGCCTCTTAAAACCCGGCGGGCGCATTGTACTATCAGGAATCCTCGCTGAACAAGTCCCCACAGTAACAGCCGCCTACTCAAGCTGGGTCACCTTCGACTCACCCCAAATCAGTGGCGAGTGGGCCTGCATCTCTGGCAAAGGTTAGAAGAGTAGAAGGGGGGAAAGCTAGATGCCAATCAAAATGATACGAGATTTTTTAAAATTTGAAGCTGCAGGCGGGGTCTTGCTTGGTCTAGCCGCTGTTGTGGCCCTTGTGATGAATAACTCGGCATTATCGAGTTTATACGATAGCTTGCTAACTGTGCCAGTCGTTATTCAAATTGGTGGCTTTATAATTAATAAGCCATTATTGCTCTGGATCAATGATGGCTTAATGGCGGTGTTCTTTCTGTTAGTCGGACTTGAAATTAAGAGTGAGATGCTTGAGGGGCAGTTATCAAGTCGTCAACAAGTGAGTCTTCCAGCTATTGCCGCAATTGGAGGCATTGTTTTTCCAGCTTTGATTTACTGCTATATCAATTGGGGGGATGCTGAGTCGATGCGGGGCTGGGCTATTCCGGCGGCAACAGATATTGCTTTTGCACTTGGCGTACTATCATTGTTAGGAAAGCGTGTGCCGGATACGCTTAAAATTTGCTTAGTGGCAGTTGCCATATTAGACGATTTGGCTGCAATCGTTATTATTGCAGTGTTCTACACTGATAGTATTTCTTTTTTCTCTTTAGCTGCAGCGGTGATAGCAACTATCATTCTGGTGACACTCAATCGTCGCCAAGTCACCTCTCTTTCGCCCTATGTCGTTACCGGCGTTATTTTGTGGGTATGTGTGTTGAAATCCGGTGTTCATGCAACACTTGCCGGAGTATTATTAGCATTTTGTATTCCTCTGAAAACCAAAAATAAGGTTGGTGTATCCCCTGCGCATTCATTAGAGCATGACCTGCACAAATGGGTAGCATTTGCCATTTTACCTTTATTTGCATTTGCCAATGCTGGGGTTTCGCTTAAAGGACTGTCGCTGGAACTTGTAATGCAGCCTATTACGCTTGGTATTGCTGCCGGCCTATTTTTTGGCAAACAGATTGGTGTGATGTTGTTTACTGCGATAGGTGTTGCACTAAAGTTATGTAAATTACCACATGGGGTCAATTGGCAGCAATATTATGCTATGGCGCTGATTACCGGTATTGGTTTCACCATGAGCTTGTTTATAGGAACACTTGCTTTTGATGCGTTGGAGTATCAGACATCTGTAAGGCTTGGTGTTCTTCTGGGGTCAGGCCTGTCTGGCTTGCTTGGCTATTTATTGCTGCGAACAACATCGATAAAACGTTAAATTTCCCCAAAAATGTGCTTTATCGAAGTAGTACAACAGAGAAAAAACCGATGATGAAAATTATTTACTTATCATTTGGAATTGGACTTCTTTTCCTTGGCGGAGAAGCTTTATTAAGAGGCTGTGTGTCATTAGCTCGAAGTTTTCGTGTTTCAACATTTTTCATAAGCGCAGTAATTATCGGCTTTGGAACTTCGTTACCGGAGCTGACCATCTCTGTTGAGGCAGTGCTTAAAAATTCTCCTGATATCGCACTGGGTAATGTAATCGGCAGCAACATTGCAAATATTTTATTTGTTGTCGGTATGTCAGCCATGATAAGCCCAATATCCATTCTGAATAATACACTGTGTAGAGATCTCTTTATCATGCTGCTTGCCACCATAATGCTAATTATATTGATGTGGCAAGATGTTCTCAATTTCTTATCTGGGGTAATGTTTTTAGGTGTTCTAGTGACATATATATGCTGGTCTTTTCTTGGGGAGGGTAAGCATGAGAATATAGAGCAAGATTTAGATTTAGATTTGGATTCACCTCAACTTTACCAGCCTGTGCTAGCTTTGTTGATATCCGTTTTAGGTCTTGCTGCGCTTGTCACTGGTGCGAGTTTATTCGTTGATGGAGCTCTAGCGATTGCGAGAAGTTATGGCATACCCGAGGCAATTATTGGTCTGACGCTAGTTGCTTTTGGAGGCTCGTTGCCTGAGCTTGCTACATCAGTCATCGCATCAATTAGACAGCAAGGTAATGTTGTGTTAGGCAATATTATTGGCAGCAATATTTTCAATATATTGGGAATTCTTGGTGTGACATCTATTGTTAAGACAATACCCGTTGCGAGGCACATGATAGCGACAGATATTTGGGTAATGCTGTTTGTAACGATTTTTATTAGCCTTTTTATTTTTAAGAAAATAACCATAGGTAGAGGCATTGCAGCAATAATGATACTAAGTTATATAAGCTATTTATCATGGCTGTATCTTGAAATTTAGAAAATCTCTGTGGCGAACTAGTGTTCTATCTGAAACATAATCTCATTGCGTCTTAATTATTTGTTGGCTAACAGCCGACTGAGTT
>JBGSSQ010000312.1:0-8522 GCA_041736975.1 Gammaproteobacteria bacterium | reverse complement strand
TGATGGTCCCGTATTTTAAAAAACTCGAGAATGGCGAGCAGATTCAGGCAGATCAATATGCCGCGCAATTTCCAGAAGGCTTAGCGCTAGAAGCTGACTATGACTTTGGTCCGCTGGTTGAGGTGATTAGTAACAGCACCGCAGAAGAAGTTAAGGCTCAACTCAATCACGAGAACCGTGATAGCGCTCTCTGTCTTGCAATGGCGGGCCCAGGCGGATTTAGAGAAAGATTTTCGCCAGGCGATGTCAGCGTCGGCCCTCATTTCAAAGCTCAAAACCTGATCAAGGCCTTTTCGGTGTATGAAAGTCAATGGGATGCATGGAATCAGGATCAACGGGACTTATTTTGGCGCCAAGTCATTGGTTTTATTCAGCGATTATTACCCGCGTGTGATGCTCAGGCTTTTGCTCAGGTACAATTGCGAGCCCAGCATGGCAATGACGATGGGGGGCGCTTTCACTTAAGCTCTTCGCGGTCCATGAAGTATTCTAGCGCCTCAGGATTGCTCAAAGCGTCGATGTTTTTAACGGTTTGTCCCGAAACGATACCCTGAACAGCAAGCTCCACAATTTTTCCACTGAATGTTCGGGGTATATCGGCTACGGTAAGAATTTTTGCGGGAACATGGTGAGGCGATACTTGGGTTTTAATGGCTTGTCGAATTTCTGTGGCCAGCGCTTCTGTTAATGGGCAGTTTTCGCGCATTTTTAGAAAAAGGACTATACGGACATCGTTTTGGTAGGGTTGGCCTATGGCAATGCTTTCTAGTACTTGCGTAAAGCGCTCCACTTCGCGGTAGAACACGGCGGTGCCTATTCGTATCCCGCCTGGTTTTAGCAGGGTATCGGATCGTCCATAGATAATTAAGCCGCCGTGTTCGGTCATTTCAGCATAATCTCCGTGGGCCCAAACGCCCGGGAATTTCTCAAAATACGCGTGTTGGAATTGGCTGCCATCTATGTCATTCCAGAAATAAATGGGCATGGCTGGGAACGGCTGAGTGCAGACTAATTCGCCTTTCTCACCTACAGCGGGAGTGCCGTTTTCATCAAATACTGCTACGGCTAGTCCTAATCCAAGGCATTGCAGTTCACCACGATAGACGGGTAAACTAGGATTTCCCAAGGCAAAACAAGAAATAATATCCGTACCACCGGAAATAGATGATAGGCAAATATTGTCTTTAATTTGCTGGTACACATAATCGTAATTTTTAGGCAACAACGGCGATCCTGTGGATAATATGGTTTTTAAGTTCGTCAATGAGTGAGAGGCTTTAGGTGTAAACCCGGCTTTTTCTATGGCTGTGAGAAATTTTGCGCTGGTGCCAAAGTGGGTGATTTTTTCTTGGTCAATCAAATCAAACAGTCGTGCGGGGTTAGGGTAGAGTGGTGAGCCATCATAAAGGACCAGGGTAGAGCCTATGGCCAGACTGGAGACTACCCAATTCCACATCATCCATCCGCAGGTAGTGTAGTAGCTAATGGTGTCTTCTTGGCGTAAATCAGTGTGTAGCATTAGTTCTTTGAGATGTTGTAATAAGGTGCCACCCGTGCCATGGGTGATGCATTTGGGGGGGCCAGTGGTGCCGGATGAAAATAAGATGTATAGCGGGTGGTCGAAAGGCGATTCTATGAATTCATCTAATACATTCGATTCTTTTGCTATGTCATTGAATAATAAAGGGTCTTTTATATTCCCCGTAGATGGTTCGGCGGTTAAATTGGGTACTAAAATGAGGTGTTGTATGCAGCTAAGATTCTCTTGCAAGGAGGCTAAAGTATCCAAAGCTGAATGCTTTTTTCCATTATAATAGTGGCCATCGCAGCCAAAAAGCACCTTTGGGGTAATCTGCTGTAGACGGTCGTATACGCCATGGTAACCAAAGTCAGGTGAGCATGACGACCAAATGGCGCCTAACTGGGTGGTGGCTAGCATGGCGATAATGGTTTCAGGACGGTTAGGAAGGTAGCCCGCAACACGATCGCCCACCTGTACGCCTAGAGACCGCAATGCGTACGCAAGACAGCGTACATTTTTGTTGAGTTCATCGTACGTTAGAGTGCTACGTTCGCCGTTTTCATTATGAAAAACCAGTGCTGTTTTATTGCCTTTATGACGTAATAAGTGCCGTGCAAAATTTAGGTGCGCACCCTCAAACCATTTGGCGCCTGGCATCCTCTCAGGATCGCTGAGTACTCGCCGCCAAGGTTGTGAAAAGCTCACCTGAGTAAAAGCCACTAATTCAGTCCAAAAATCCTCGGGATGGGTAATTGACCAGGTGTGTAGCTCGGCATAGCTTGTCAATGGTAGTCCATGACGCTTGGTCACTTGTTGCATGAATTCAGTCATTTGAGAGTGAGCGATCCTGTCAGCGGAAGGCTGCCATATAGGCTTGTTCATGATCAATGTTCCTTACTGAATGATGAGTTCAAGTCAAATTTCGCTGGTTTTCATTGAGGCTGTAGACACTGGGAATTAACAGCTTTATCCCAAAAGTGAGTGATACCCAAAATGGGGGTGCGTCTAGAGTAGGGTGTTACCATTAAACGTTCTCTCTCATCGCCAGCGCTACCTTAGAGCGCAAAGGCTGGTTCAGCTGGGCTGCGATAGTTTGGCTAATGTTGACTAGGCTTTTCAAGTCAGTGCCATGTTTAATGCCTAAACCCTCAAGCAAATAAACCACATCTTCAGTAGCCACATTGCCACCAGCTCCAGGGGCATAGGGACAGCCCCCCAGTCCACCAATGGAGCTATCGATAGTACTGACACCTAGTGTTAAACAAGCATAGATATTCGCGAGGGCTTGGCCATAAGTGTCGTGAAAATGCACGGCTAGGTGTTGCAGAGGAATTTTCTGGGCTACAGCACTGAGCATTTTTTTGGCCTTTTCAGGTGTGCCAACCCCAATAGTGTCTCCCAGGGATATCTCATAACAACCCATATCATATAAGGCCTGTGCGACTTGGTTAACCGCAGTGAGCGATATTTCACCCTCATAGGGACAGCCAAGTACACAAGAGACATAGCCGCGCACCCGCACCTTAGCGGCCAGTGCTTGTTCAATTACCGTTTGATAGCGCACCAAGCTGTCAGCAATGGAGCAGTGAATGTTCTTTTGAGAAAAACTTTCTGAAGCCGCTGCAAACACTGCGATATCTCTACACCCGGCATCTAAAGCATCTTGTAATCCATGCAGATTAGGGACTAGTGCTGGATAATGATGGCGACCATCTAGATCTAGAGCGCGAATGACGTCGTGGCTATTCGCCATTTGTGGCACCCATTTTGCCGAAACAAAGCTCCCCGCTTCAATGGTACTTAAACCTGCGTTTGCTAAATCTTGTATGAGTTTAATTTTGTCTGCTACGCTGAGTAATGTCGACTCATTTTGCAGTCCATCTCGCGGCCCGACTTCCACAAGAGTCACTTTGTTGGGGAACATCTTTTTTCATCCTAAAGTGTGAAATTGTACTCCATCACTGAAAAAAGTTCTAACCTTCCTTCGTCATCGTGCTCTCTTTCATTGCTGTGTCTCTTACATCAACCAGCCCACTCCGTCATTGCTGCGTTTCGCTCGCAATAAAGGAAGGGGCGCTATTGTTTAATTTCATTATACGAGTTTGCCAAGCGGTTGTGGCGGCAAGGATGTCGTTACGGTTTAGTGTTTGGAATTTTTTCTGCTTTAGCAGGTGTTGACCAGCCACCCAGACATCGGTGACTTGGGTGCTATGGCAGGCGTAGACCAGGTGGGAAATAGGGTTGTAGACGGGTTGGGTGTTGAGGTGGTTAAGGTCGACGGCGATGAGGTCGGCAGCTTTGCCGGGTTCTAGTGAGCCTATTTCGTGGTCTAGGGCTAGTGCTTTTGCGCCGCCGAGTGTGGCCATTTCTAGAATGTCGGTGGCACTAGTGGCAGTTGCATCGTTAGCCACGGTTTTGCCTAATAAGGCTGCAGTGCGCATTTCGCTTATGAGGTCTAGATTATTATTGCTCGCTGCGCTGTCGGTGCCTAGGGCAAGATTAACGCCTGCTGTACGCAATTGATGGACGGGACAGTAGCCGCTGACCAGTTTGAGGTTGGATTCTGGGCAATGGATGACATGGGTGCCAGAATTTTGAAGTAGGGTGATGTCGTCATCATTGATTTGAGTCATGTGCACTGTTTGCATGAGGGGTGATAGCAGCCCAAGTTCAGCTAGTCGCTGCAAGGGACGTTTGCCATAATCATTTAGACTTTGTTGAATTTCGTGCGCTGTTTCATGAACGTGCATGTGAATTGGTAGTTTGAATTTGCTTGATAACTCATTGACTTTTAATAATGTTTTGTCATCAGTTGTGTAGGGGGCGTGCGGTGCGAGACTGAAATAAACTTGGGGGCTGAGGGTATTGTGTGATAAACAATGTTCGGCTTGGTCAAGGTATTCTTGGGCATTCTGAGCCCAGGGAGTCGGTACAGACATCACCACTAGCCCCACACGCGCACGCATTCCCACCTCAGCTATTGTGTTGGCAGTGACTTCGGGCAGGAAATAGTGATCGTTAAAACAGGTAGTGCCGCTGCTCAGCATCTCTGCCATCGCAAGCTTCAAGCCATCTCGCACAAATTCAGGATTCACAAAGGCCCTTTCAGCCGGCCAGATAGTTTTTTCCAGCCATTCCATCAACGCTAGATCATCGGCTAGCCCGCGAAAAAGTACCATGGCACTGTGGGTATGGGCATTGACTAACCCAGGTAATAGAACGTGGTTATTTAACAAAAGAGTATTCTCAGACTCATAGTGATTTTTAGCGGATGTTGTTGGCAATATGGCCAGGATTTTGCCTTGATCGATGGCGATGCTGTAGTTTTCATAAACCGCATTGCGAGGAATCACTGGGATTACCCAGCGAGCGTGTAAAAGTGTCTCTACTTCTTTCATGGTGGTGTCTGTTCCCTGTACATAATTCAATAAACTTTTTGTACTATACCAGTGAAATGGCAATTCATGCCAGCGTCCGAATGTGATCTCAGATCCGTCTTTGCGAGCGAAGTGTGACAACCCAGGAAAAATTAACTCTAACGAGATGGCGCGGTCTAGCCCCTAACGTAATGCGACTCCCCCACCAGTTATTTTTTCTGGGTCGTCACGCTACGCTCGCGATGACAAGGGGGGGAGCAACTGCTCAATTAGAAAAATAGATAATGCGGTAGGGAACTGGTATACTCTCACTTTTTGCAACCAGTATAAATTAGCGGGTTTATCTATGCTTGACCATTCCAAGGAAATTATAGCCGTCAATATTGAAGACGAGCTACAGCAGTCGTATCTTGATTATGCCATGAGCGTGATTGTTGGACGGGCACTACCAGATGTGCGTGATGGCTTAAAGCCTGTGCACAGACGTGTATTATTTGCGATGCATGATCTCAAAAATGATTGGAATAAACCGTATAAAAAATCCGCCCGTATAGTCGGTGACGTGATTGGTAAATATCACCCGCATGGTGATGTCGCTGTTTACGATACTATTGTTAGAATGGCGCAGCCTTTTTCATTGCGCTATATGTTGATTGATGGTCAGGGTAACTTCGGTTCTGTGGATGGTGATTCACCCGCGGCTATGCGTTATACCGAAATTCGTATGGCTAAAATTGCCCATTCATTGCTGGCTGATTTAGAAAAAGAAACCGTTGATTTTGTGCCAAACTACGATGGTTCCGAGCACATGCCGGCGGTGCTGCCAACACGAGTGCCAAATTTGTTGGTCAATGGCTCATCGGGTATTGCTGTGGGTATGGCAACCAATATTCCTCCACATAATCTTAATGAAGTGATCGATGCCTGTATACATGTAATCAATAATCCAGATTGTGAGTTAGCAGAATTAATGCAGCATATGCCGGGCCCTGATTTCCCTACTGCGGGTATTATCAATGGTCGAGCAGGTATTGTTGAAGCCTATAAAACAGGGCGTGGACGCGTTCTTATTCGTGGCAAGGTCAACTTTGAGGATGTGAGTGCTGATAAACAAGCGATCATCATTACTGAATTGCCTTATCAAGTGAATAAAGCGCGATTGATTGAAAAAGTCGCTGACTTGGTCAAAGAAAAACGTTTAGAAGGTATCACCGCTTTAAGAGACGAGTCTGATAAAGAAGGAATGCGAGTCTACATTGAGTTAAGACGTGGTGAAAATGCCGAAGTGGTTTTAAATAATCTTTACCAGCAGACACAGCTACAAGTTGTTTTTGGTATTAACATGGTTGCCTTGGATCAAGGCCGTCCGCAGTGTATGGGGCTGAAACAGATCTTGGTAGCCTTTATTCGCCACCGACGTGAGGTGGTTACTCGTCGTACCATTTTTGATTTACGTAAAGCGCGTGAACGTGCTCATATTTTGGAAGGTTTAGGTATTGCGCTGGCCAATATTGATGAAGTCATCGCTATGATTAAATCATCAAAAACACCGTCTGAGGCAAAAGAGCGTTTGATTTCTGAGCTTTGGCAGCCGGGCAGTGTGATGGAAATGCTGGAGCGAGCCGGTAGCAATACGTCTAGACCGGACGACTTACCTGAAGAATTTGGACTGTCAGCAGACGGTTATCGTCTCTCACCTGATCAAGCCCAAGCTATTTTAGATTTGCGTTTACATCGTTTGACCGGGCTTGAAAAAGATAAAATACTCAATGAATACAAAGAATTGCTGGCTCTTATTCAGGAGTTACTTGATATTCTTTCTAATCCAGATCGGTTGATGCAGGTGATTCGTGATGAGTTGCTCGAGATTAAAACCCAATTTGGTGATATTCGCCGTACGGTCATTATTGATAATGAAGAAGAGCTGACACTTGAGGATCTCATTCCAGAAGCCACGGTGGTTGTGACCATTTCCAATGAAGGTTATGCCAAATCGCAAGCGTTAGAGCTATATCAAGCTCAGCATCGTGGCGGTAAGGGTAAATCAGCTACGGCAGTTAAAGACGAAGATCACATAGAACATCTTGTGGTCGCCAATTCACATGATACGCTGCTGTGTTTCTCCAACCAGGGTAAACTCTATTGGTTAAAAGCCTATCGTATACCTCAAGCTAGCCGAGCCGCAAAAGGCCGGCCTCTAGTCAATTTACTGCCTTTAGTCGAGGGTGAGCGTATCAGTGCTATCCTGCCTATACGCGAATTTGATGATGAGCATTTTGTGTTTATGTCAACCGCGAAGGGCACAGTGAAAAAAGTGGCGCTCTCGCAATTTTCAAGGCCTCGCAACAGTGGTTTAATTGCGCTGGATATACGCGAAGGCGATGATTTGGTTGATGTGGCCTTGACTGATGGCAACGCTGATATCATGTTAGTGGCCAATACTGGTAAAGTGATCCGTTTTGAAGAATCGTTAGTAAGACCTACAGGGCGCAGCGCTGCGGGTGTGCGTGGCATTCGTTTGAAAGACAATCAAAAAGTCATTTCCTTACTGATTGCCGAAGACGATAAAGCCGTATTGTTAGCCACAGCTAACGGTTATGGTAAACGAACCAGTATGAGCGAATTTAGACGCATTGGTCGCGGTGGACAAGGCGTGATTGGTATAGTGGTAAATGATCGCAATGGCGAAGTGGTTGGTGCTGAATCGGTGAGTGATCTAGATGAGATTCTCTTGATCAGCGATCAGGGCACATTGGTAAGAACGCGTATCGAAGAGATTTCAGTATTGGGTCGTAACACTCAAGGCGTGCGCTTAATTAATTTAGGTGGGGAAGAGCAGTTGGTTGGTGTTAGGCGCGTTGATGAAATCGATGCTCAGTCAACGACTTTGGTTGCTGAGGGTGCTGGGGAGACTGATAATCTGGATGCTTCCGTTGATGATGTTGATAATTCTGAGCCTCAAGAAAAAGATTAGGAGGGTTGGTTAACCTCCTGATTAGGTGATGTTTTTATCCGCTTTAGTTATTGTGGGCGCACGTCGCGCTCGCAATGACGAATAAGTGGGCTCGTAAAGACTTTCTGGTGGGGCAGTAACACAACGAGTAAGGTGAAATCGATGAGAGCTTACAATTTTAGTGCGGGCCCCGCTACGTTGCCTGAGGAGGTTTTAACTCAGGTCAAAGATGAGCTTTTGGATTGGCACGGGCTAGGTGCTTCGGTGATGGAAATTAGTCATCGAGGTGATGACTTTCGCCAGCTTGCTGCCGATTCTGAGCATGACTTACGAGTGCTACTGGCTGTGCCTGATAATTACCATGTGCTGTTTGTTCATGGCGGCGGGCGAGGTCAATTTTCCATGGTCCCCTTAAATTTATTACGCGGAAAAACCACGGCAGATTATGTGAATACCGGCGTGTGGTCTAGCTTGGCAGCTATAGAGGCCGGAAAATATTGCCTTGTTAATCAAGTTGCTAGCGCTGAAAGCTCAGGTTTTGCCTCTATACCTAATCCTGCGCTTTGGTCGCTCAATGCCGACGCTGCTTACCTCCATATCGTTGATAACGAAACCGTTAATGGTCTGGAGTATTCTTTCATTCCTGATACAGGCGAAGTTCCATTGGTCG
>JBGSSQ010000248.1:0-4276 GCA_041736975.1 Gammaproteobacteria bacterium | reverse complement strand
ATTTCTACGTTGAGTTTGTCGACGCTTCTTATTGGTGCAGGTTCACTGGCTTTAATTATCCTTATGCGTCATTTCACGCCTAAGCTGCCTGGTTACTTGGTGGTTTTGGTGTTGGCGGCTTTTACCGTCTATGTTTTCAATATTCCCACTGAAACGATCGCTTCACGTTTCCCGGATATCCCTACCGGGTTACCGATGCCTTCTTTTCCAGTGATTACCTTTGAGCGATTAAGAGAACTGGTGCCGCTGGCCTTTACCATCGCCTTTTTGGCGGGAATAGAGTCTTTGTTGTGTGCCGTTGTTGCTGATAGCATGACGGGGTTCAAACACCGACCAAACCAAGAGTTAGTCGCTCACGGTGTGGCCAATATTGCTTCGGTATTTTTTGGTGGGTTGCCAGCAACGGGAGCGATTGCTCGTACCGCGACTAATATTAGAGCCGGTGCTAGAACGCCGGTGGCCGGGATTTTCAATGCGGCTTTTTTGTGGCTACTGGTTCTTTTTGCCTCTCCTTTTATGGCGTTTGTGCCTATGGCGGCGTTGGCAGCGATATTATTTATTGTTGCTTGGGGAATGAGTGAAATTCATCAGTTTGTGCATATTATTAGACTGTCAAATACCGATCGCTTGTTGCTGGTGATGACTTTCCTTCTGACTATCTTGGTTGATTTGACGGTAGCTATATCACTTGGAATCATCGTGGCTTCTTTACTGTTTATGCGCCAGATGAGTAAGTCGGTTGATTTTTCAAGTCATAGGCCAGGATTGGCTAATGGGGATAGTTTAGAAGATTATCAGCGTATACAACTGCCTTCTGGTGTTGAGGTTTTTCAGATTGCCGGCCCACTATTTTTTGCCGTGATTGGGGATATGATAGATTCAATACGCCCCCTCGGTGAAAGACCCAAGGTTTTGATACTGCGCATGGCTTTGGTGCCTTATCTTGATGGAACAGGCGCTAGTGCTTTAGGTAATATGATCAAAGATTTTCATGCTAAACACACGCTATTGATCCTTAGCGGTCTACAAGAGCAACCTAAACAAATACTGGTCAATGCCGGTGTTCAGTCTGGAGAAAAAGGTGTGTTTTTTGCTGACAACTACGATGATGCGGTTAAAAAAGCGCATGAGATTTGTGCTGAAAAAAAGAAATAAAATATAAGACGGGGGGGCAGTAGCTGTTCTCCCCATCGTCATGGCCCCTTTTCGTCATTGCGAGCGTAGCGCGGCAATGACGGAAGGGAGCTCGATGTCTATCTACAGATTCTACTGGTTCAAAAGTGCCCATTCCAGAACTGCCATTCTTATGGCAACGCCATTACTGATTTGTTGCAGAATAACGGACTGTGGTCCGTCTGCGACTGCGCTGGCGATATCGATCTCACGGTTAATAGGACCGGGATGTAGAACGATGGCATTTTGTTTAGCGTATTTTAGGTTGTCGGTTTTTAGGCCGTACTGTTGGAAATACTCTTCGAAATTAGGGATCTCAGCATTTTGCATACGTTCTTTTTGTATGCGTAGTGCGATGATAACGTCTACCTCTTGCAAGCCATCATTGAGTGTAGAAAAGTGAGAAATAGCCGGTCCGGCTAGATCTTGAGAGAACATTCTTTCCGGGGCAATAATGCGAATATCGCTAACACCTAACTGACGAAATAGCGCAATTTGTGATCGGGCAACACGTGAATGACTCACATCACCGATGATGGCTATGCTTAAAGTTTCTAGGGTTGGTTTGTGTTGCTTTATTGTGAGCACATCAAGCAATGCTTGTGTGGGGTGTGCGTGGTGGCCATCGCCGGCATTGATGATGGCAACAGACGAAGGAAGATTTTCGCTGAGATATTGAGCAGTACCAACTTCACTATGGCGTACAACAAAAGCATCAATGCCCATGGCACTCAGTGCCGTAAAAGTATCGAGTAAGGATTCACCTTTTTGAGTGGAAGATATTTTTGCGTCAAAGTTAATGACATCAGCACCTAAGCGTTTGGCTGCTATCTCAAAACTACAGCGGGTGCGTGTGCTGGATTCAAAAAAAGCATTGCAAATAGTTTTGCGAGAAAGTGTTTGCTCAACCGTATTTTTGGCTTCTAGATTAAAACGTTGAGCGCTACTCAAGATGTCATGAATACTCTCTTGTGAAAGGGTCTTGATGTCCAGTAAATGACGTGTCTTTTCGATAGTGGTTTACTCTTTTTAAGGTTAAGTACAAAATTGATTCTAAATATATTCCCGCTTATGCAGCAGGAACCGCTGCTGATTCTAGTAGGCCTTGGGTAGTTCGTCAAATTTATCTACCTGGCGTAAAGCCTTATTATGGCCTATGCTTGATCTTATTATCTTATCTCGCAAATGGAGTGGCTAGCTAATGACGATAGCGCTAAAACGATTTAATCCGGCTGACATGCTGGTGTGGCTGCTGGTGGTTATAGTGCTATTTTTATCGACTATGCGTAGCTATGCGCTTGAGAACACCACACAACCCGGCACTGCTTATTTGCTTGAGGTACAAGGCGCCATAGGGCCTGCTGTGGCCGATTATGTGGTGCGGGGCATAGAGAGTGCTGGGCAGTCCAATGCAAAGCTTGTGGTGCTGCAAATGGACACTCCTGGGGGGCTGTCCAGTTCTATGCGAGAAATCAATAAAGCTATTTTAGCTTCATCGGTACCTGTTCTTACCTACGTTTCTCCTAGCGGCGCTAGAGCGGCTTCTGCGGGTACTTACATTTTGTATGCCAGTCACTTTGCTGCGATGGCGCCAGGAACGAACTTGGGAGCGGCCACACCGGTTTCAATTGGCATGGGAGGTGCAGACTCCTCAGATGATGCTAAAGATGGCAAAGGGTCTGCCATGGAACATAAGGCGGTGAGTGATGCAACGGCTTATATTCGCAGTTTAGCGCAACTGCGTGGGCGTAATGCTGAGTGGGCGACGCGTGCGGTTGTTAATGCTGAAAGCCTTTCTGCTAAAGAAGCCTTTGAAAAGCAGGTGATTAGTTTTATTGCCGATAATACTCAAGCATTATTAGCCCAGTTAAATGGGCGTCATACTGAAATTGCTGGAAAAAAAATTACCTTGCAAACGGAGAATATGACGCTTGAAAAAATCAAGCCAGATTGGCGCACACAGTTTTTATCAGTGATTACTGATCCGAGTGTGGCTTATTTGTTGCTTCTGGTCGGCGCATACGGATTATTTTTAGAATTTACCAATCCCGGTGTGATTCTTCCTGGGGTCTTGGGAACCATCGCTTTACTGATTGCATTGTATGCTTTACAGCTGTTACCTATAAGCTATGTGGGGCTGGGGCTTATTTTTCTTGGTATCGGTTTTATGGGGGCAGAAGTTTTTATCACCAGTCACGGTGTATTAGGCGTGGGAGGGCTGGTTGCGTTTGTCATTGGATCTGTTATGTTGATAGAGACTAACGTGGCAGGTTTTGGTATTCCATTATCGTTGATTGCCGCGGTAAGTGCTTTTACAGCGGCTTTTGTTTTTATGATTTTGCGACTGGTGATTCGTTCTAGAAATAGTCCTGAAGTAACGGGTGTAGAAGAGCTGTTGACCAGCGAGGGTACTGTGGAAGCGATAGAGGACAATCGTTATCATGTGCGAGTCAATGGTGAGTTATGGCAAGCGGAATCGCAAAGCACTTTGACAGTGAGGCAGGTTGTTGCTGTTAAGGCGTTGCACGGTTTGATTTTACAAGTTGATCCAATTAATTCTATTGAAGGAGAGTGATTATGGGTGGAGCAGTTGCACTATTTGCGGTATTGATTTTAGCGTTTATTTTATTGAATACCATTCGCGTGGTTAAGCAATACGAGCGCGGTGTTGTTCTAACATTCGGTCGATTTTGGGGAATTAAAACACCTGGTTTACGTTTGTTGATTCCTGGTGTACAGCAAATGATGCGCATTGATTTGCGAACGGTGGTTATGGATGTGCCAAGTCAGGATGTGATTTTGCGTGATAACGTATCGGCACGCGTTAGTGCTGTTATTTATTTTCGTGTTGTTGATCCTGAGCGTGCGTATTTGCAGGTACAAAATTATTATGAAGCGACCAGTCAGTTGGCTCAAACGACACTGCGTTCTGTATTAGGCCAACACGAGTTGGATGATGTATTAGCTGAGCGTGATAAATTGAATGCTGATATTCAAAAAATTCTTGATGCGCAAACCGATGCTTGGGGCATTAAGATGGGCATTGTTGAAATTAAACACATCGATATTGATGAAAGCATGATTAGAGCCATTGCAAAACAGG
>JBGSSQ010000221.1:0-8438 GCA_041736975.1 Gammaproteobacteria bacterium | reverse complement strand
CAAAAGCCCTGGTTAGCCAGCTGAATAAATGGTTCTGAAATATTTTTTGCGCACTCACCCAATATCCCAATAATCCTTATCTGAAAGCACAAATGAGTCTGGCTTGATAGACGCACCCACAGGAAAAATCTCAGGTCATGTACTATAATCAAAGTTGGCGAGGAAGAAACCAAAGCTCGCTAGTTCAGACTAGAACGATGACTCATAACCATAAGGCTGTGAGCCCACTAGGTATCAGTACTCTGTGGGTTAGATAACCCTTAGAGAATTGAACCTCAAGGTACAGAGTTCTGGGTTTTCTTGGCTCGGTGAGTGACAACTTTGTTGACAAACCCACTTGTAAGGCTTGAGAACCAGGGGCTCTTGAGATAGGGGGTAATTTGTATGAAAATTAAGCCAAAAATCTATACGATGCTATTGATGGGGTTCAGCGGTACGCTGTTAAGCCTTGAAGCCTTGTCTTTTGATGGCGCTTTGAATGGTAAGGCTCCACAGGTTAATCAAAGGGGTGGTCATGACACCTATGACGCCCGCTCCATGCAAGCAAAGAGCAACACCAGTCCTTTAGCCAGAGGCGGCAAACAATCAGAAAGCCTGAAGGCGATTAAAGAAACACTCAGCAAAGACGCTGCAGTGAGTGTTAGGGGGCATCATATTCGATTATCAGATCCCAATAGCACACTAACGAGTGCAAGCAGTGATGATAGTCCTACGGTGGTGCGTAAGTATTTGAAGGGGAATCTGAGTAGCTTTAAGATAAAATCAACCGATGTTGATAATTTGACAGTGGCCAGAGTCACTCAAAATGTCGATGGAGGAACGCAGGTTATTATGGTACCTACTGTCGGTGGCATACCGTTCTTTGATAATGAAGTACGCGCAAATTTAAGCGCTGATCAAGAACTCGTGACACTCTCAACCAATTTACCTCCTAATTTAAGGGATAATATCTCTGCAGCTGATTTACAGCCGAGGTTATCGGCACGCGAAGCCGTAGCAGCGGCTTATGACAACGCGAGGATTATTGCTCTGGTGCCCAATGTTGTATCAACCACTGGGGTCCGTAAAGTGACCCAGTTTGATAACGCAACAACTATGGCTAAATTGGTGCTATTTGATACCAATACTGCCGCTCGGCTGGCTTGGCGCTTGGTGGTCATGGATCCCGATACGGATAACATGTTTCAGTATGTGGTAGATGCTAAGTCAGGTAAAGTTCTTTACCGACAAAGCCTTACTAACGAAGCCACTGGATTGGCTTGGGACTTCCGGCCTGGCGCAGATGTGGGTGGTACGCAACAACCTAAGGATTTGACGCCTTACTTAACCTTTACCGATCGCCTACAAGGCAATAATGCACATGTTTGGGCGAGCACTGGAACAGGCTCAAGTCCGCGACCACAGGATGAGGTGCCTCCTAGTAACGGTCAGGATTATCTCTACCCATTCACGCCAGTTTATGGGTCAATAACAGGTTGCTCTGCTTACTCGAACCAAGACTATTGCTCGTGGGATCCCGCCGAACCTTTTAGTTGGGGCCCCAATCTTTATCAGAATGCGACTCAGGTATTTTATTTAGTCAACAAATTTCATGACTATCTAGCCAGTGATCCCATTGGGTTTACTGAAAGTCGCGGTAACTTTCAAGCGGTTAATGCCGGCGGATCATCGGGAGCTGGCGATCCTGTTAAAGTCAGAGCGACGCATAGCGCCAACTGGGATGGTAACGGCTTCCCATACTTTCTGAACAATGCCAATATGGGCACCCCGCCGGACGGTATGAGTCCTGTCATGACAATGTACTTGACCACAAACAGCAGAGGGGGAGGTGCTATCAACACGGGTGATGATGCCGCGATAGTCTTTCATGAATACACTCACGGTCTCACCAATCGTCGTGTTGTTGATGCAGATGGGTTTAGTTTACTGGGTGGTTTTCAAGCTAAGGCTATGGGCGAAGCTTGGAGCGATTTTTATGCATTGGATTTCTTGGAAAGCACTGGCTATCTAACGGATCATCCGCTCATTCATGGGGAGCTACAGTTGAGCCCTGAGTGGATGCCTTATGGGATACGTGTTATGCCAATTGATTGTCCGATCGGTAGTACGGCGTTTCTATGTGGTCCTGCCCAACAGTTTGCTGGCGGTATCACGGGTGGGCTAACTTATGGTAATATGGGGCACATTGTCGGTACAGTGGCGTCACCCGCCTATAGCTTCCATAACGACGGTCAGATCTGGGCGCAAACACTGTGGGATTTACGCACCGCCTTGATTGATCAATATGGTAAGACAGAAGGCTTAAAGCGAGTAAGGACTTTGGTAACCCGTGCGCTTGAGTTAGCACCTGCTAATCGAATTGACTTCTTGAACATGCGCGATGCCATATTACTTGCGGACCAACTCTACTTCCCTGTAGGTGGCAAGGGACGGCATGATAAACATGATAAACATGAGGGCAAAAATAAAAAAGGCGGAGAAGATAGTCAGCTGATTTGGCAAATATTTGCTAACCGTGGCATGGGCTATTTTGCCATGGCAGACAATTTTAGTGTGGTGGATGGGGAATTGATTTCTGACGGTAGCCTGATGAATCCTGTCGAGGATTTTAGTCTGCCCTCTGAAGACAAAGGTGTGCTGAAAGGGATTGTCAAAGACTCTAGCACTAACCGTCCCGTCACAGGTGTCTACGTGGCCTTTGAAGGTCCTTCTTTTGCCAGCCAATTAAGTGATCTGACTGATAAAAAAGGCGAATTTAAAATCAAGAAAGTACCCGAAGGAAAATACCCGATACTCTATGCTATGGGTGCCGGATATGAACCTGGCGGTGTTGCTAATGTCAAGGTAAGGGACCGAAATACACGTCCGGTGGAAATCAAAATCACTCGGGATTGGTCTGCATTGAGTGGTGGCGCGGTCATTCATTCCTTTGGGGGGCAGGATTTTTCGGATTATGGCTGTGGGCCTAATGGTGCCATTGACCAATCTAGTACCGTTTGGGGGTCAAATTCACCGACCAATCCGGATGATCCAGGTCCAAAATTCATTGTCATTAAACTGCCGCAAGCCGTTAATATTGACCGATTTTCGATCAATCCTACTTCGGGCTGTGGAGATTCAGTCGATGCTTCATTGGGGCAATACACGATTGAAACCTCTCAAGATGGTATTAACTATGTGCTCGCCGCCAGTGGTGCATTTACCGATGATGACAATTATCACTTTAATGATATTAGAGCAACGACAGGTGTATCCGCCGTGCTCTATGTTAGGCTAAATATGCTGGGCCCACAAGATCCTGAAGGTCCAAGCGGAATAGATTATGTAGATATGACAGAAATTAAAGTGTTCGGTGATCCCTCTTAATCGGACAGCTGAGTTGATGTGGCGACGCTCGAGCAAGCACTCGAGCGTTGCTTTTTTTAACCTCAATTGAAAATGCGATAACATAATTACTATAGATGCTTCTTGTGATGGGAAGCCTCTAGGCCATCCTCTTTGGAAGCCGTCAATGCGGGTTTAACGCGCACAGTCAATAGATTCAAAATATATCTGTCGCCAAAGTGTAAAAGTCGCTCTCGACTCTTTAGAGTCAACTGCACTATTGGCTAGTTAATTATGTGGTGAGTTGTTGGAATTCTGTAATGCTACAGCAACTCGAGCAACTGTTGTCGCATTATGATGAAAACCCTGAGGATTTTGCGATTGAGGCTTTGCTTGTTCAATGCGTTTTTTCAGCTCAGCTATGGAAGCCTCAATTTTGGCGCGAAGGGATGCAAGAACTATGGGTGTTTCGCCTGATTTTAATGCAGAGCCGTCAACGCCTGCGATAATTCTCTGTAATAGCAATAGGCGATTACCATGCACTGTCATTGTCATGTCTTGAAAGTTAATCATGTCATGCAAGTGAGCCAAACCATTGCCATAAAGCCTTAGTGAATAGAGCGATTCATCAGTAAGCCGGTATAAAGCGTTCAACGCATTTTGTCTTGGGTCGCTGATTTGATAATTTTCTGCAAGCAATAGAGCCTTTTGAATATCGGCGATATATTGTCTTATCATGACAAAATGATGCTCAGCGGCTAAGCAAATCTGAGGATTTGACCAAAATATATTCAAGTCTTTACGATGTGATTTTGTGAGCTGATCCAGATCGGCTAAATGTGCCAATAGATAAGTAGCGGCTATTTGTGCAAGCTCATAGGGGCTTTTTTGCACTATAATATCTGATTGCAGCACTGGCGAATGGGCACATTGTAAGCGCTTTTGCTCCCAAATAGGATTAGAACCTTTCAACCCAATTTCTTCAAGAGCCGCAGTGAGACTCTCTGGTGTCACAAATTCTTGCAGTCGACCGATTAGATCATTAACGTGTTTTGCATAAGCCTCTTCAGACTCTGTTTGCACTTCAGCAAGCTTAAGAAGCGCATCCTGATTTAATTTATGCGCATTACCTGACCGCAAACGCTTATAACTTTCTTTGATTTTTTTGCGCAGAGATTTACTTAACATATACAATGAATCAGTCCATGTAAATATCTCCGCTTGCTCAAATTGATCTGCTTTCTGATTTCCATGAAACAAGGCCAATAAAGTATCGCGCTTCATTTCAAGACCGACGGGTTGAAATTTTACGGTATCTAACAGCTCTTGCTTATCTTCAGCAGATAATTTTTGCACAACCAGTGTATTTAGTCGCTCTAAAGCTTGAATCATTTTGCATGGTGGATGTAAATACAATTTCTTTATATCCACACTATGTTGGGGATCCGCATCGATAAATCGACAAACAGCGTTACACATTTCCTTTAAATCAGATTGGATGGCCATAGTAAGAGCCTGGTCATTTTTCAGAATACGCTTTATTTTTAATTCAACACTTTTCTTGTGCGCTAAAATATCTCTAAGTACTTTTACACTCTCCCAAAAGCCCTGGTTAGCCAGCTGAATAAATGGTTCTGAAATATTTTTTGCGCACTCACCCAATATCCCAATAATCCTTAGTAATACAGTCGCTTCTAGCGGCTTAGTTAAATCAAGAGAATTCAACGTATCGCGAATTTTAATTGAAAAAACTAAATCTGCACCATAGTTGCCAAATAAATCCAGTGTAATTAATGGCGCCGATATGAGTGAGTGAGGCGGCAATTCAATGATTTGGCCTTTAGCTGCTTCAATTTCAAAATGCAGCAAAAATTTTACAGCGCATAAAATCTTTTTATAATCAGCACTTAAGCCTGCCATGGAGCTTTCAATTATAGATTGCATCTGAGGTCGATTTAACTTTGATTGGCTGATGTAATATTGTAATAAACCAAAATTGCGCAGAAGATACCATGGCATCTGACTATGAATTATAAGACGAGTTGCAGTGATCTTTTGATCGAGCGAACTATTGCTATCCATAATTACTTTTTGAGATTTCGTTACGGCATCAGGCGAAACACTAATTAAATGATGGTTAAAATACCTCGATAGCGCCATGCCCATAGAGCAGCATTGCAGTATAAAACTACGATTTTGCTGATTGATTTGCTGTGGTGTTACCTGAGCCAAGATTTCAACAGAGCCCACGACTTTAGACACTATTGTACTTACAGAGTTGAAATGTGATTGCGCAGTAATTGTATCTGAAAATGTATTCAAAGTGGCTATCGTTTCAGTAAGATCTACTTTACCTTTATTCGTGATAATACTGCCTATAGCCTCAGCGACATTGGCTATTTCGTTGAGATAAGGTGGGGCAAAAAATTTTGTTTGTGGACAACTTAATGCTGACTGAGATAATCGATGAATATCTGTTAACATTACGGGCTTTTTCAATAGAAGTGGGGCGGATTTCTCTAGCAAGCTCATTATTTTTTTGAATAATTCACTTTTTTGATACTTCCCGATGCTATTGTTGAGCTCAGTACGGTATTCATCAAATGTTTGTATGATTTGATACATTCCGATAACAGGGTGTTGGTAATAAGCCCCGCGACTATTTTTGTTTTTTGCGTAGAAATAGGCATTATTAGGATCAAGATTCAACTGTAAAGCTTGCATTCGAAACAGCACATAGGCATGAATGCATTTAAGTATTTGCTGGCACTCAGGTTCAATATCTTTAGAATAATCGAATTGGCGGGAAATGGCCTTTGAAAGTGCAAGCAGACGATTTTTCAGCTCATTTATTATGGGATCTTCTTCATCAACGGTAAAAATCCCATCAATACCCAACTCTTTCTTTATTGACCCTATACGCTGCTCATAAAGAGCATCGCTAAGATTTCCTGATGTAAGCCGTTTAGCTAATAATTGCTCTAAGTTGGCCTCAGAACAACGTAGCTGAGCTAATTCGTATGCGTTTACTTTTTGTTCCATTGGCTTTCCCCCTCCGCGTTTGTAATAAATTTTCAAGATAATATATACTACCACTGCTCGCAACGCCAAACTAGATATCTTGCAGCTCTGGAGTCGCGGGTTGCTCGCATCTGAGGTTGCTAGCAAAACTCATTATGATAAATTTAGCTATTTAGAAACTTATTTGCCTTCGAATATTAAGACATTGTGGCTTTATTTTTTCTGGGCTTGTGGTATTATGTAGGATTGTGGTAACTGCAGAAGATATTATGTCTAAGTCTTGTGAAAAATCACTTGCGCAGCGTATGCAGCCTTTTTTGATTGTTACGCTGGCGGCGGCCTTTTATGTTTATGAGTTTTTTGTTCGCGTTACTCCCAGTGCAATGACTACTGAGCTCATGCAGGATTTTAATATTGATACCAGTGGGCTTGGCTTACTCTGTGCGCTTTTCTTTTATGGGTACGCTCCCATGCAAATACCGGCAGGCTTGATGCTGGATCGTTTTGGTCCACGCTTGCTTATTTCTACGGCTGCATTTTTATGCGGGCTGAGTACTTTATTGTTTGGTATCACTCACAGTCTTTTGCTGGCTAGTGCGGCTCGGTTGATTATTGGTATTAGTTCTGCATTTGCTTTTGTAGGTGCTTTGGTTATGGCTTCTCGATGGTTTTCGGCAAAATATTTTGCTTTTATTACCGGCTTAATTCAATTTACTGGTAGCTTGGGTGCTATTGCTGGTGCTGCGCCTGTAGCGGTGTTTGTCACTTATTTTGGCTGGCGCTCAACACAAGTTGGGGTTGGGCTTGTGGGCATTGGTTTGTCAGTATTAATGTGGATTTGTATTCGTTCACACCCCGATAGAGAAGCCAATCTAGCGAAGCAGCATCGTCATCAAACCACGACTGAATGGCAAAAATTGAAAGCATTGCTCAGCAATCATCAAACATTGGTTAATGGGGTGGTTGCATTTTGTGCTTGGGCGCCAATGACTGTTTTTCTTGTACTGTGGGGCGTTCCTTTTCTAACGAAACTTTATGACACCAACACAGCAATGGCTACACGTATTATCGCGGCTGGTTGGATGGGCACTGCCATTGGAGCACCGTTTTTCGGTTGGTGGTCTAACAGAATCAATAGTCGTCGTATTCCACTCATTACCGCCAGCATTATTGCGCTTATTGCTTCACTTTTTGTTATTTACTTACCTTCGCCTCCTATGTTGTGTACCTTAAGCATGTTGTTTTTAATGGGTTTAGCTGCTAGTGCCATGACGGTTACCTTTGGGGTTGTTCAAGATCTTCATCCGCCGAGTATGGCGGGTACAGCAGTGGGTTATACCAATATGATGATGATTGGTGCTGGGGTAGTATTGCAGCCGGTGGTTGGTTTTATACTGGATTACTTGTGGAATGGCGAGTTGTTGAATGCCGCTCCGGTTTCGCAATTGCATGATTATCGTGTTGCCTTATCTTGCATTCCATTCTGTAGCATTGTGGGTTTGATTGCTTGCTTGTTTTTGAAGGAAACCCATTGTGTGGCTCAGTATAGCTTGAAAAAGCTGTAATCATTTCCCCCTGTCATTGTCACGCTTCGCTCGCAATGACGCGGAGCTTCAGGCATTGCAGAACAGCGAAAATTTAGTTATAACTTAACCCTCATATCGTTACTGTTTGTTTGGAGGAATACAATGGCTGAGATTAGTCAAGGGTCTAGTGTTCAAGCAGCCTTTATTGAATTGGCGGCGCAGCTTGAGCAGCGCATTATTGGGCAGTCAGTGTTAGTGCAGAGACTACTGATTGCATTGTTGGCGGATGGCCATCTTTTGGTTGAGGGCGCTCCAGGGCTGGCGAAGACCACGGCTATTAAGCAACTGGCTAGCCATATTGTTGCCGATTTTCATCGAATTCAGTTTACACCGGATTTATTACCGGCTGATATTACAGGAACAGAAATATACCGCCCTCAAGAAGGTGGTTTTACTTTTCAGCAAGGTCCGGTTTTTCACAACTTATTATTGGCCGATGAAATTAATCGTGCACCAGCTAAAGTTCAAGCCGCATTACTGGAAGCCATGGCAGAGCGTCAAGTGAGT
>JBGSSQ010000219.1:0-2895 GCA_041736975.1 Gammaproteobacteria bacterium | reverse complement strand
TGGTGGGGAATCTTTACGGCTAAAAAACCTGGCTGAATGCGAAGTGCTCGTTGGGGAGTTGAGCATGAGTACATCCTCTATGTTGTCACCATCTAGGCAGGGGGCGCTGCGTTCACTTAAAGCACCAAGCGATAACGGTTTCACTTTTTGTTCTGGTTGCAGGTAACTAGAGAATGCTTCTGGCTTTAAGTTGTTTCCACTGAGAATGAGTTCAGTGCATTTTTTTTCTGTGCCTATTAAACGTTCCAGCGTTTTGATGGATCTTGGTGTGAGTAAATTCGATTTTAGACTGAGTGAGATTAAGCCAGGTATTTGTTTGAGTCTTGGGCTTATATTTTCCATCTGCTCATCATTGATATTACATTGATCCATTATAAGATGTTGGGTGTTGAGAAAAGTCTTGGAAAATAAGGCATTTATCCAATTATCTTCATCGGAGAAATGACATTCAATAAACGATAAAGTAGTGACGCATTTTTTTTGAACTAAAGTGGCTAGAATTAAAATGCTGCTTATATCGAAGCGGCACTTTGAGAAAATGAGTTCTTCAAATTCCCAATGACTAATGTATTCAGTTTTGATCTTTGTTTTTTTTGTGGATGTGTGTGCAGGGGCTTTTTCTTCGGCAAGTTCTGTGACTAGAGTGGTTATCAATTTAAAGTTGTTGATTGATAGCTTATAAAATGAAGGTAAAGATAGTTGTTCAAGTTGACTTGGATCATTTTTTACGACTTTTTTTAAAGAGAAATGATTGGCTGCCAATGAGTCTAGTTGGTAATGCAGGCCAATTGAAACCAGTTCAACTTGGTCGCTTTGCTCAATCGCATTACCTTGTATATCAAGACTCGCAATAGTATCTCTAAAAGAACCATACCTTGAGAAAAACGTCGAATAGCCCTGAGTTAGCTTGTTGTTTGCAAATTGCAGTTTGAGGTGACTGAACCTCTCTATCACGGTATTCAGAGCATGAATTCCATGGCTGGTAATATTGCAGCCCATGCACTCTATAGAGGGATAGTGTGCTGAGGGATCGCCGTAGAAGTTAATATGTTCGAATAGAGCGTCTAGACCACCATCCTGAACATCATTGTTGTTGAGTGCGATGCGTCTTAATTTTACGATATCCCGGGTGAGGGCTCGCTTAAAGTCATGGCAACCGACGACAGTGAGACCGATATTGCTGATATCAATATCAACAATCGATCTATTTTCAGTCAATAGGCAGGCGATAATTGGCATGCTACTATCACCTAAAGGATTATTGGCGAGGTTTAGTCTAGTGAGTTTTGGTGTCTCCCTAGCGGTGATAGTTGCTGCTAATTTTAAAAGATCTTCGTGGTTTAAATTATGTTGACTTAAGTCAAGATAGACCAGTGGGTAAATTGTTTGTGATATTGTGTTATGGAGTGAGATAGGTGCAGCATAATCAACCTCTTCATCAGAAGTGTCGGACGATGTGAAAGCACCTATAACAGGTTCTTCATCGGTCGAATATTTAATCACAGCTTAACCAAAATGATAGGTTTCCAAAAGCTTATTGCTTACTTCAGGGAAGTTTGCACATAACAATAAAAATGCCACGAGATATTAATAGGATGTTTTTTTGCAATCATCTTGGTTGGATTAAATAATGATTAGGACGAGATCATAAGGGGCAGTTTCGCGATCGTCAAGCATTACTAACCCTAAAGGTTTTGGTCAACTTTCGCTTGCGTGGTGGAGTGGTTACAGAGAATCAAAACAGTTGCAGTGAATTCTTTGCGGCTCTACTGTGCTTGAGGCTTTTTTATCGCCTGCTGCTCGGACCTCTGATATAATGGGTACAATCAGGTATAACTTAATGAGAGTAAATAATGGACATATTAGATACCGTAGGCCAGGTACTATTGGCGCCCAGTTCACTGACAGAACAGCAACTGCATGATATTTTGAGCCGGACAGTGAGTCCAGTAGTGGATTATGCTGACATTTACTGTCAGGCGGTGCACTTTGAAAGTTGGTTATTAGAAGATGGCATCGTCAAGGACGGTCATTTTTCTATTGATCAAGGCGTGGGTGTGCGTGCGGTGGCGGGTGAAAAAAGTGGGTTGGCTTATAGTAATGACATTAGTTTGGCTGCAATCACGCACTCAGCGCAGTCTGCCCAAAGTATTGCACATAGTGCTCAGTCTCTTTACTTGCCAGACTGGAAGATACAACACCCGGTGAGGCGATATGCGGCTCTTGATCCCTTAGGTAGTTTAAGTGATCCGGATAAAATAGCGTTATTGCAGAATGCGGATCGTCATGCACGATCTTTAGATCCACGTGTAAAAGAAGTCAATATCAGTTTAGCAGGTCAGCATGAATTGGTGCTAATTGCCAACAGTGAAGGCACTGTGGTTGGCGATATTCGTCCGCTGGTGCGCTTTAGTGTTTCAGTTATTGTTGAAAGTCATGGTCGTCGAGAATCAGGTAATGCTGGTGGTGGTGGGCGAAGTGACTATGCCATTCTCTTTGAGGGCAACCGTGCGTTGAAATACGTTGATGAGGCAGTGCGTTTAGCATTGCTCAATTTAGAGGCAAGGCCCGCACCCGCGGGTTCCATGCCGGTTGTGCTTGGGCCTGGTTGGCCGGGCGTATTATTGCATGAAGCCATTGGACATGGGCTGGAAGGTGATTTTAATCGTAAAGGCACATCAGCATTTTCTGGGCGCATGGGGGAGCGTGTTGCTAGCACGTTGTGTACCGTGGTTGATGATGGCACTTTAGCCGATCGTCGCGGTTCATTGACTTGTGATGATGAAGGCACGCCCACACAATGCACGGTGTTAATCGAAAAGGGTATTTTGAAAAACTATTTACTGGATCGATTAAACGCGAAATTGATGGGTATGACACCCACAGGCAATGGTC
>JBGSSQ010000157.1:0-3527 GCA_041736975.1 Gammaproteobacteria bacterium | reverse complement strand
TTTGATCAATGCTGGTCAGATTATCTAATTTCATGATCGTTTTCATCCTCCGATCATGAAGACTATAGCCGGAATGTCCAGCCTCATTTCATGCTGGAATCACGGACCCTCGTTCAGACTCATTTCATATTGGAAAACTCTGAGCCTGTAACAAGTCGCAAGGGTATGGTACAACCAAAAGGATAAAAATTTCAAACAGTGAATTTTGCATAGGATCTCAACATCTAGGGCCATGGAAATACAGACTCACTGCCAAATTTTGATTTTTGCTAAACTTGAACTTAACAGGTTCACTGTATGCCAACATGCCGTTGCAATTCGATCCAGTTGTTGCTGCTTTTCAGGTGTCATCGGAAAAGTTGTTTTACAGCAAGGTCCAGGTGCATTGTTATTATTCCCCTTGCCTAGAATAGATGCCTTTCTTGACATGAACCAATTCATCGTCTCGCAACATGCGTTTTTTCGTGAGGTGCCAACCGCCTATTTTATCATTTTAACATAGTAATATGCAATTATTAAAAGCTAATTGCTGTTAGCGAGCCGCTCGTCCTGTTTGTTTGCTGCACATGCAGCCGCTCGCGCACTGTTGATCTGTAGGTACGATGGGTGTAGATATCAGTGCTACCCATCCTGCGAGAGCGTTCTAGTCATCCAGAAGGGTCTAGCGCGTGAGGTTTTCTGGGCGCTGTGGCCTTGGTAATTCCAATGGGTGATATACACAAGTCATCAGCGTTATCGATTATGTCAAGGTTATTGCAATAATGGTGAGGGTGGGGATCAATCGAGGTTGATTTTCGCTGTGGTTAGGGGATAATTCCAAACATGATTAATTTGGATGAAGGAGAGTATGTTTATGCGACGACCGATGGTGGCAGGTAATTGGAAAATGGTGGGGACGCGCTCTCAAGTGTCGGCTTTGGTGAAAGATATTGTGGCGGGCTCTAAGGCGGTAGGCGATGTTGAGCTGGCGGTGTTTCCCTCGTTTGTTTATCTAGCTCAGGTTGAGCAAGCTTTGGCAGGCAGAGTGGTTTCCTGGGGGGCTCAAAACCTTTGTAGCGAGCCTGAGGGCGCTTTTACTGGGGAAGTCTCAGCTAGTATGGTTGCCGAATTTGGCTGTCAGTATGTTATTGTTGGTCATTCTGAGCGTCGTCAGTATTATGGCGAAGATGACACTGTGGTGGCCGCTAAGGTTTTGCTGGCGCTGGAGGTAGGATTAAAGCCCATTATCTGCGTGGGTGAGACCTTGGCTGAGCGTGAGTCTGGCGCTACGCTGGAGGTGGTAGGTAGGCAGTTAGCGGCAATCTTAAGCCTGGATAAAGGCAGAGTGGCCCTTCAGAGTGGAGTGCTGGCTTATGAGCCTGTTTGGGCTATAGGTACAGGTAAAACTGCCACGCCGGAGCAAGCACAGGTTGTCCATGCTTATTTGCGAGAACGCGTAGCAGAGCAGGATGAAAAGCTTGCCAAAGGGCTTCGGATCTTATATGGTGGCAGCGTTAAACGCGACAATGTCGCAGAATTGATGGCGCAACCCGATATTGACGGTGGTTTAGTGGGTGGTGCGTCTTTAGATGGTAAACACTTTTTGGATATTGCACAGTTATGCAACAGCTCATTCTAATATTACATGTTATCGTTTCAATCAGCTTGATTGTTCTAGTGCTTATTCAGCATGGCAAAGGAGCTGATGCTGGTGCTGCTTTTGGTAGTGGTGCGTCTAACACCATGTTCGGCAGTGCGGGTTCAACACCATTTTTAGTTAAAGTGACTGGGTTCCTGGCAGGAATATTTTTCTTGACCAGCCTGGGGCTTACCTATATGGTTGCCGCGCGAGTGAAGAGCACGACGTTGGTGACACCGATTCATCGTTCAGTTTCAGTGCCTTCCGGTTCAGCTGCAGACAGTGTGAAGCCTGCAGAAGCCCAGCCAGTGAAAGCTTCACCCGCAGAGAAGATTCCTCAGACACCTAATTAAGGTGAGCTTGATTAATACTATTGCCGTAGTGGTGGAATTGGTAGACACGCTGTCTTGAGGGGGCAGTGGCCGTAAGGCCGTGTCGGTTCGAGTCCGACCTTCGGCACCAATATGATAAGTAAGGGTTTGGTATGCTAGTAAATTATTTGCCAATACTGATATTTCTAGGGTTTGGCGTTGTTTTTGCTATTGCGCCTATGGCTCTTGGTGCTATTTTTGGTGCGCATAAGCCTGATCAGGCAAAAAATTCTCCCTATGAGTGTGGTTTTGAAGCCTTTGAAGACGCGCGTATTCCTTTTGATGTCCGTTTTTATCTTGTTGCCATCCTATTTATCATTTTTGACCTAGAGACAGCTTTCCTGTTTCCTTGGGGAGTAGCTTTACGTAAGATTGGTTGGCTCGGATTTGGGGCTATGTTGGTATTTCTTAGTGTGTTGGTTGTGGGATTTATTTATGAGTGGAAACGGGGGGCTTTAGAATGGGAATAGCCGGTCTATCGCAAAATGGTTTTATGTTGAGTTCAGTCAATAAAGTTATAGGCTGGGCACGTAGTGGATCTTTATGGCCTATGTCTTTCGGCCTGGCATGTTGTGCAGTTGAAATGATGCACGCAGCCGCTTCTCGTTATGATCTGGATCGTTTTGGATTATTATTCAGGCCTAGTCCTCGTCAATCAGATTTAATGATTGTAGCTGGCACATTATGTAATAAAATGGCACCTGCTTTTCGCAAAGTGTATGATCAAATGCCAGAGCCGCGTTATGTGATTTCCATGGGATCTTGTGCTAACGGTGGCGGATATTACCACTATGCGTATTCAGTGGTTCGTGGTTGTGATCGTATAGTGCCTGTCGATGTCTACGTACCAGGTTGCCCGCCTACTGCGGAAGCTTTGGTTTATGGTATTATTCAATTGCAAAATAAAATTCGTCGCAACTCGACGATAGAACGTTAAAGGACTTTGAGTAGCGTTATGCAAATAGACATTTTACAACAGAAAATTGCGGCACGATGGAGTGACCAATTTCTTAGTCAAAAATTAGCACTGGGTGAGTTGACCCTTGAGGTAGCACCTGAGCATCTTCATTCAATCTGTTTAGCTTTGCGCGATGAAAGCGATTTTAAATTTGAACAATTAATTGACGTCTGTGGTGTTGATTATTTGCACTATGGTTTAGCAGAGTGGGAAACTGAAGAGGCGACTTTGACAGGTTATTCCCGTGGAGTCGATAGCGTATCGCATCAACAAACCGCTGGTAACGTGCCGAATCCTCTTTTGCCATCTGCCCTTCATGCAGGTGCAATTCCTGCGTCTGCCGATTGGTGAGGGCGGCTTTGATGATGACAAGTTCATCCGGCTCGATGCCGAAATCGTCGCGGAGACTCAGGCCAAACGCGTTGGGTATGTCCTGGCCTTCGGGATCAAAGTCGGCGGTCACGATGACGATGAGTTTTTCCTTCCCGCTGTCGCGGAATCGGTCGACCATCGCCTTTCGCGGCGGCAAGGACGAGTACCCGCGTCCGCTGGTCATCGGGAGAGTGTACTTGGCCGCGAC
>JBGSSQ010000135.1:0-5614 GCA_041736975.1 Gammaproteobacteria bacterium | reverse complement strand
CCCGTACCATCGTGCGGAAGCTAGGTAAGGGTTAGAACAAACAGGATTGTTAGCATTAATAGAACAAATTGTTCCAATCGAACAACGCGAATCAGGTACTTCCATCCCATCGGCGCCCATACTGTCTTTACATTGGTTTACTGTTAAGTCACCATTATCTCTACTGTGGTCACCATTGTTAAATCTGTCAGTTACGATTTGATAGAAAACTTCATCTGAAAATGAAATGAAACCTTTTCTGTTCGGTGATGTTTCCCTGACAACTTTATTAGAATGCTCGCTAGAATATTCATTTTCGTGCTGTTTTGAAAATTTCGCACTAGCCGGCATGCTAATCAAAAATAAAACAAATGATAGAGCTGCTACACTATATGCGGTCAAGGGGCTATATACATTTTTCATTGCTACTCTCCCAGTTGAGAGTCACGGATTCATGGGCCTTCGGTGTTTTTCAACAAAGTTGTCGCCCACCTGCCGCAGAATCTCAACGACTCTGATATTTCATTAAAGCGTTAGATACCGACTGTTTGTCTTAATACCCAATGCTTTTCCCATGCGAGCATCCGTGTTCTTTCTTCTCTCCAAGTACTGTGTCGAGGCTTGGGGAAATTTACCTGTTATGGCAAACTTCGCACTTAATTTGAGTATAGTACATTTTACAAGAATTTGCGCAAACGCAAAAAATAATCACGGAATACCTTTTTTTTTATTGTTCTCAGGGGCGGGATTATGTCTATTTACAGAATACCGCGCCCAATACCACACTTCCTTATCGTGTACTTCTGGGATGAGTAGATCACTGATTTTAGGCGGCTAATGTCGCCATATCAGATGGCTTAACAGACTTTCCTTCTGTTTTTCGCTGCGGGTTTAAGGTCACTATGTCTGGTAATGACCAGTTTCTTGTCTGCCTTGACCAACGCTCTGGGTGTGCTCGCTTCGCTTGCTGATAAAGTTGGCATCGTCGCTCTAATATTGCTTTCCCATCGCCATTGTGACGTTGGCTCGGGCTAATAAAATTTAAGCTACTGTGCAAGTGATAATTATTGTACCAGTCAACAAACTCGATGACCCAACCTGTTGCATCAATAATGCTTGTAAATTTTTTAGCTGCTGGATACTTAGGGTGATATTTTAACGTCTTAAATAACGCTTCAGAATAAGGGTTATCATCACTGACAGAGGGACGACTAAAAGAAGGGATAACGCCTAACGTTTTTAACATTTCCATCATCGTTGCACCTTTCATGGGTTTGCCATTGTCAGCGTGCAAGGTGACTTGTAGCTTGTCAACATTTTCGTCGAGACAGGCTTGTCTCACTAATTTTGCTGCATGGCCTGAGGATTGATTTTCATGAATACTCCAACCAACAATTTTTCCCACTAAAAATATCCATGATAAAGTAAAAATAGAAAAAAACACCTCGTATCTGTGTAGGCAAATAGGTGATGTCCCAACTTCATACTTCATTGGGCGATCGAGCTTCACAAGGTGCTGTTTTATATGTTTTCGTGTCTTATTCTTTAAACGATGAATAAGCTGCTTTTGTTCACGTAATATTTGATAAATTGTTGATTCGGAACCTATATAAATCCCTTGATCCGCAAGCCTTGGAACGATTTGGCAGGGCGGTAAATCTCGATATTCCGCACAATTTACCGTCACTAATATCATCGTTTTTTCTACTTCTGTTAGTTTGTTGGTTTGAGTTTGTTTAGCGCCTTTACGTTTGTCTTCTAAATTATTGTTTTGCCAACGTTCAATGGTGCGTATTGATACCCCTAAGAGCTCACAAGCTTTGTACTTACGAGCTCCTCTAGTCGTTGCATCGGTGATAAGGTTGATAGCTTTTACCCGATCTTCTTGACTAATTAATCGTCCTCTGGGTCCCCCCAAATTAAATGGGCTTTTTTTCAAGATAAGCAAGGCTGTGGCTAAGACGTGCTTTAACGGTAAATTCTCATTTTTCTTATTGGGTGGCTTCGGTTTATATATATAGGGCTTTCAAACGCACTTTTTTAAAAATCAGGAGATTTTTCTTCAGGCATCTTCCCCCCCCCCCTATATACCTAACACTTGAATCTCCTTAATGCCAGAATTCCTGCCTCTATTTTTTAAGTTTAAGATCATGAAATACCATCACATTTTATCACCCCACTTTTCCCCAGACGAAAAACACACTTGGCCTTATTTTCACCAATTCAAAGTTTGATCATAGTCATACTCTGGTTCATGATAACCTTCGATTTCATTCTCGACTTGATAGGCTTCCGGCAGTGGTCTTGCACGCTGCATCTTTGGCCCTTCAACTTCTTCTCCTAGGTGTGTTAATATCTTGGTGATACTGATGGTGTCCTTAATAAAGGCGATTAATTTCATCTGTGCACCACAGCACTCGCACTTTAATGGATCAACCTAGTACACCTTAGCTATTAATCTCGCCCAGGTTTTTGAGCTCGTTTGGAGCTTATAAGACCTAAGAACCCGTGACTCTCGAGAGATGATTGCTGTGACAGGGCGTTGCGTAATGGAGAATCCGAACTCTCAACATTCAGGCACGCATTGGCAACAAAAAGCTAATTGGTTTGTTCTGACGGCATTTTTAGTATTCGGATGTGCTTTTCTGCTCAGTCCATTAGCGGTGAGGGCGGCGGCTGTACCTGATCCGGGTCAGGTAAGTGATCTGTATAAAGTTGGCTATTATGAATTTAGGATAGTTGATTCTGAGAGACCAAGGATTGTTGGTGGCCAAGGTCGCCTTGGGAGGGTTCCATTCGGCCTCATCAGAAGTTATCTTTGAAAGTATCGGCACTCCAGTAGGGAAGAAGTATTTGGTCGAAGTTTTAGGGGCTACTCACTTTGATGGTATCACATGCGCTGCTGCTGACGGTTTCTTTAGGCCAGCCGCTACGTACATGCCGGCTCAAGGTGCTAGTGGTCTATCAAATGCTTTCGCGGGCATATATGACAGTCTCTGTCTTAACCAAACTGACATCTCAAGTGATGAAGTGGCAGCAATTAGCATTCGCCATTATGTGGCCTTTTTTAAAGTGTATTTAACTGGTGATGGTCGTTATAAACGCTTCCTGACGCTTGGGGACGCTTTGAATATAAACCTTCAGGTGATCTTCAATACCTCGGATGGTTCTGCTCACGACACGTCAAATCTTCCAGCACCGAAGGTGGATGATCTGTTCTAGTCATGAGAGCCTTAGCCGGTTGCGAGAGTCCACCGGCTAAGGCTAAATTTATTTACCTAGTATTAACTTGTTATCGCTTACCACCGCGTTGTAAGCATCATCATTTGAGAACAGAGAGATCTTTTAAAGATCATTGAGTTGTTGTTTAGATCCGTATTGTGCAATATAAGTCGCAAAGTTATGAAACTGTTGAGGTGTGAGATGATTGCGCTGTGAGATAGGAAGGCCATGCTATTGCCTAATCAGTTTGTTTTTTGCTAGCCAGTGCGCGGTGCTTTGGATTTCGTCTGTGTAAATTATGTCTCCTGACCTTGCTGCAAGTGTTAATCGATTGAGCATCGTTGTACACATTATTTCGCGAAATCCCACCAGTTGTATTTTTGCATTATTGAGGTATTGTGCATAAGATGTTCTCAGTGATTTAGGCAATTTCCCAGAAAATGCTTGAAGCTCCAAGGTGGCATAACAAAGAGGATTCCGATCAAGTCGAGGCTCGAGAACGCCAACGCGTATTAAGTTTATTTAAGCACCGAGCCCTATTGACGGAAAACGAGGTTGAAAATATAAAGAGCTGGAAGGGCAGTGGTGGATTTTCAGTCAATGCAGATGTTCATATCGAGGGAAGCGACTGTCGTGGTGCAGAAAGGCTGATACGCTATTGTGCCAGGACAGCATTTTCGGGTGAGAAATTAACACTGCTTTCCGAGAAAGCAGAAACGGCTGATAGCACACGGTTGCAATATGATGTGCAGTACAGCCAGAATCGTAAGGCGGTGATATAACTCGATTGAACATTCATGAGTTTTGCCAAGAATAAAAGGCTAGCGCAAAATAATGGAACAGACATGGCTATTGCAGTGAACAAATTTACCTGTACGCTGCTAATTTTAAACATAGGTTTGCAATACAGCAATGGCTATGCTATCATTTTATAACCTCAAGCCACATTTGCGACTGTTTTATAACGTCTGCGTGCGATTTTAGACAACATTGGCTTTCAGCGAAGCTTTTATACCGTCAGAATGGGTAAACTATGAGCCATAAACCAGTTGGATACAAGTTGATTGTGGAGAGCCTTGGGCTTCGTACCATCCCACATTATCGTGACTCCTATATCGCCCAACAGGGTAGGGGCAAGATTGTAATAGAAAATCACCATGAAACCCATGTTTATCCAAAATCGTATGGGTTGAAAAATGAAAATGATCTCCTAGAAAACTTAGAATTTGCACTGAAACATGATGGCATTAATCTCGAGATAATCAAGGCTTGCTTCGAAAGAACAGGCAAAGCCAGCATCGTGAGTTATATTCAAAGGCAACCTACTGGAA
This sequence comes from Gammaproteobacteria bacterium, assembly GCA_041736975.1. GTDB lineage: Bacteria > Pseudomonadota > Gammaproteobacteria > JAIEPX01 > JAIEPX01 > JAIEPX01. The sequence goes on along the minus strand of JBGSSQ010000135.1, from coordinate 1,082 downwards.
TATACGCAAGGAAAATCTGGTACCTGTATGAGTTTCTGATGGACGAAAGATTGCCTTTAGAAGACTGCGCTCGGTTAAAATTTGTTAGTTTGCTCAATCCAAAAGCATACTTTACAGGTTCCAACAGCAAAAGCCCACGACATGCAATAAATGACAATCTATTTGGCAATACTAAATTCTGTCCTGTTATCCGCAGAACAGCTGTGTTAGAGAAATATATAAGCTTAAACTTAGATCTCGAAGCCAAATCACTTGTAGAAAAACATGACCCCCGCCTGATAGCAAGAGCTTGTAATTATCTCTACACGAAAGAGACCATGTCCTCATATCAAATAGAAAGAGAGCAGCCAGATAAATCTCGAATTGTAAGGTTCATTCATTTATTGCAGAAAGCACCAGCCATTGATTCCATGACAAAAGAACAGTTAATTGAGCTGCAGAACACTATTGTCGATCCAAGATATAAAGATGTCGATTATCGACATAATCAAAACTATGTTGGAGAAAACTTAGACCCTTATTCTCAAAAAATACACTATATCTCGCCCAAACCAGAGGATGTCGGTGATTTAATGAGTGGCTTTCTGGATTCGCTAGAAAGGATGTTATCATCTAAGGTTCACCCTGTTATTATTGCAGCAGCAATATCATTTGGCTTTGTTTTTATCCACCCCTTTGAAGATGGTAATGGCAGAATACACCGATTTTTAATCCACTACATACTATCAAAAGAAAACTTTACGCCAAAGGACATGATCTTCCCGGTGTCCTCTATAATGCTTAAAAACATGCGCGAATATGACTCAATTCTCGAATCATTTTCGAAGTCATTGATCTCTGTCCTTACAAGTTATGATTTAACTGAAGATGGAGTAATGTTGGTTAACCAGGAAAGCAAATCATATTATCAGTATATCGATTTTACGGCTATGGCTGAATATTTATTTTCTTGTATTGAAGATGCAGTGCGCAATCAAATTAAATCCGAAATTAAATATCTTATAAATTAATTAACTTATTAAAAGTATACCAAATTATGAAGAAAAAGTCAAATTTTATCAAATTATCACCCTAAACAGACA
>JBGSSQ010000116.1:0-4186 GCA_041736975.1 Gammaproteobacteria bacterium | reverse complement strand
CTTTCTCTTTTCGTCCAACCGATGTAGAAAATAAATCCCAGAAAATCAAAAGCGCCTTGTTGGATTCCTCTTGCGTGCTGCCTTTTTGAAAACGCCAGCAATTTGGTTTTGTCTTCGCTCATCCGCAACTCGCCTTCCGTCAACATACCCGCTTTAAAAATATGATTTTTGACAACCGAATCACCGGTTTAGTCGGTCAACGCGGCATAGGAAAAACAACCTACCTACTACATCAAACGAGTCTAAAAGGTGCCTCTGAGCGCAAAGCCCTCTATATCACTGCGGATAATTATTACCTGGTGGAAAAGCCATTGCTCGAGCTGGTAGACACACTCTACAAAGAAACCGATGTCCGCTTTTTATGCATTGATGAAATACAAAAATATGAAAATTGGAACCAAGAATTAAAAAATATCTCTGACACCTACAGACAGTTTCGTGTTTTATTTACTGGCAGCTCTATGATAGACATTATCCGGGCAAAATATGACCTATCAAGACGAGTTACCATGCACTGTTTGAGTGGGTTTTCGTTCAGAGAATATTTAGAAATAGAATTGGAAATTAAACTACCGATAATCACACTCGAAGATCTTGTAGTGAATCACATCAAAATCACTAATAATCTAAACATACCAAAAATAATCAAGCATTTTCACGACTATTTAAGAGTTGGCTACTACCCCTTTTTCACAGAGCTAACATTGGATCATGAAAAATTCCAATCGATTGAAAATTCGATTCAAAAAGTTATTTACGAGGATATTGCCACCCTACATTCACTTAGAACATCTACTTTAATGCTCATCGAAAAATTATACAAATATATTGCTAACTCATTGCCAGGCGAACTAAGCGCTTATAAACTAGCAAACACCCTCAGTAAAGATTATGAAAGTGTCAGCGAATATTTACAAATATTAAACCAAGCAGGTCTAATCAGGTTTTTATTTACCCATCAAGCCGGAAAAGCTATGCTGAGAAATCCTACCAAAATGTATCCTGACAATACAAATATGACCTATGCTGCCCAAACAAGCCAATCAAAAGACGCCATTAAAGGCAAGGCGAGAGAAACATTTTTCTTGAGTCAGTTACAAAATGCCGGAATTGAAGCTTTCTATTCTGAGCAAGGCGATTTTATGGTTGGAAGCACTACATTTGAGGTTAGTGGCAAAAATAAGAAACAGAAACAAATTAAGAGCATAAAGAATGCGTATATTGCTGTAGATGGCATCTTATCCGGCTTTGGAAATCGCATACCCTTGTATTTGTTTGGGTTATTATATTAAGAAGACATTCAGAGGCCTGGAAGGCCAAGAGCGCATGAGCCCAACAATCGCTTTTCTGGAGCGCCCCCCCCATTGGTCTTGCCATAGCACAACATCGCAATAACTTGCTTGTTTTTCCTAGCTACCAACGCTGTTTTATATTTGAGGTATCCTCTCGATATCACCGGGTTCAGCTGCTCGAAAGTGTCCTTGCCAAATTTGGTGGGGTTGGAGGGGGATTGTTTCAACCATTCGTATACTATTATCTTGCCTGTGTGTCAGACGTCAATCCAGGTCCAAATGCAGTTTTAGGGCTGCCTCAAGGCGAGGTAAAAGCACATCCTTCACTGCACCTATTTTTTGCTTGTCCATTCTCAATTTAGAAATTGTTCTAATTTGATGGCATTGCACCTTTGAAATCTTTGTTAGGCCGCTATCTTTGGCTTGCAGCAAAACCTCGAAAGGATAGACTTTTTTAGTATTTGAGGTGATCGGTAATACAGTAACGGTATTTGCAGCGTGATTATTGGCGTTATTGCTAATGATGAGAACAGGGCGCTTTTTTTTAATCTCCGAACCAATGGTGGGATCGAGATTAGCGTAATAAATATCACCACGTTTCATTTTCTAGCCCATCCCCCGCCACAGAATCAAAATCATCTTCCAATTCTTCATTAGCTTCGCAATACAATCCTTCTAACTGTATTTGCTGAAGTAATCTTAATGCCTTAGTGATAACTTCAGAGCGACTTTTGTAGTGATGCGCTTGCTGATAAGACGCCAAAAAGTCATAGAGTGGCTCTGGTATTGAAACGGACATTTTGTGTGTTTGCATTGCCTTACCTCTAGTATTACCAAACTTACTACTGCAACTATAGCTTAATTTGAACCTAAAAGCAAGTACAGAAAGTACGCAAAATTAGCCATCCAGCTGATCATCATTTACTCATTGACCCTATACTTGGTATATCCTTTATATTCACGATTGATTCAATTATTTTGCGGAGTTAATGTGGAAACGATTACATACCAAAACGTCGATTTTTGGACGACGTGCAAACGATTATTCTCTCTAGCGTTGCCTATGGCGGGCAGTCAGCTCATCAGTGTCGCCAGCGGCTTCTTGTGTATGGCCATGCTTGCTAAGCTAGGTCATGAGGTGCTTGCTGCGAGTGCACTGATATTTACTACCCAATTATCGATCATGGTCAGTGGGTTATCGATCTTGTTTTCGCTGAGTGTGTTGGTAGGCCATGCATATGGTGCAAAAGAATATAGGCATATCGGCAATTATGTGCTGCAAGGTTGGACTATTGGTTTGCTGCTGAGTATACCGATCATGATTCTCTTTTGGAATATCGATACTCTCTTGCTGTTCTTCGGTGAATCTCATGAAATCTGCGATATAGTGCGGTCGTACTTTCATGCTTTTGTATGGGCTGTCATTCCCGGGTTTTTATCGACTAGCAATATGCAATTTGGTTACGGCATCCACAAAAAAGCACTCATCGTAACCACGAGCATTTTGAGTGTCATCGTGTTATTAGTTAGCGCGTACGCACTTATTTTTGGCACACTGGGGATGCCTGCTCTCGGCGTTGCAGGATTAGGTTATGCAACAGCAGCACAATACAGCTTTTTCTTTTTATTTACTATGCTGTATTTCTATTTTGAAAAAAGCTATAAACGATTCGATTTATTTCGCTATCGCGCGCACAAAAATAGAGAACAATTTATACGCATGCTGAAGATAGGTTGGCCAATTTCCGTTCAAATGGGCGGCGAAATGTTATCGTTTTTTGTCAGCGGCGTCATGATTGGCTGGCTTGGTTCCGTTTCTCTTGCTGCATTTCAAGTCGTCAACCAGTATTATTTTTTAATTGTGATCCCCATATTTTCTCTATCGCAAGCCAGCGGCATTTTGGTTGCTCATGCTTGTGGGGCTAAACAATTTCATGAGGTGAAAAACTTGAGTCATGCCAGTTTGGCTATCGTTTTAGTGGCAAGTCTACTCGTTGGCGGGGTATTTTTGCTCTTTCCAACAAGCCTCGCAACATTTTATATGGATGTGAATGATCCCGCTAACGCCACAACGTTGCAGTTAAGCATTCTGCTTTTTGCCATCACTGCATTTTCGCAAGCATTTGACGGTTTCCGTAATATCTTCATAGGAATATTACGCGGATTATTTGATACGCGCGTTCCAATGCACATGAGTCTGATTACCATTTGGATAGTGGGTATGCCACTGAGTTATATTTTAGCTTTCCCATTCGGCTATGGTACAATTGGATTTGTTATGGGCGGCGCTTTAGGTATGCTGAGCGGTGCAGTATTGATGTTGCACAGAGGGTATAAGATCAGCAACAAGTATTAGTACTGCGGGATACGCTTGAAGCAACGAATCAACCCAATGTGCTGGGTGAAATCAATGCAATGTGTCGTTATCATCATGACTATTAGCCGTTTGATCCAACCCTACAAAGCCCCCCAACATTACTACGATAAGACATATTTAGCCATAAATTGCGCATTATCAGTCATTTTAATAACAACATATTGACATTATCGATTGAATTATCTTCTCAATATGGCACAATCGCTGCCAGACATGAATACAGATTAGACTAGCAGTAATATTGGAGGTAAGATGAAACTGAAGTTTTTTCGGTCGACTAAGAAGAGCCCCAATAATGATCAAGCCACCGGCGCATCACCTCGCACTAGAGGCATAGGGATTTTTCGTAAAGCCAATAGTTCAAAGAAGAGCGCACTAGTGAATGCAGCGCCCGCTCAAAATGCAGCCCTACCAGCAGGCCTGCTTTCGCTGCCTCCCGATGTACATCTGCTGATGGCTGATCACTTAACTTTAGGTGATTGGGCCCGTATGGCCTCAACATGTCAGCCGCTGAATA
>JBGSSQ010000108.1:0-3429 GCA_041736975.1 Gammaproteobacteria bacterium | reverse complement strand
TAAAACATACTGTATTGATGCCTCATCAATAATGCCTATCCTGCTGAGTAGATCGAGAAGTTCACTCACTAGATTGGTCGTGATTTCAACTTCCGACGGATTGATCACCTTATATGAAAATTGGGGCACTAGTGCGGAGTTGTCTTTTTCGATAGTCATGATTTTTATGTCTGATAACAAGTATCTGCAATGTTTTGCAATCTCAGAGCCAGCCTTTATTTCTTTTAGACGAAATACAAAGTCCTCATTATCATTACGGCGAATGAATTGAATGTTGGCTATCTGGCTCGATGAGATCGTTGTTTTTGATTCGTTTTTTTCAGCTGGTTTGCATAGGCCGGAGGGAGCTGAATAACCCAAATGTGCAATAAATTTTTTCATATGAAATCGCTCCTAAGTTAAAAAATACGACATTGACAACAATTATCTGTGTCCTCAATATCTAAAATCGGATGTACAAGCTCAGGTTGGTTATCTATGTTCAGAGTTAATTTCTCGAATAAGTCCACTTTTTCTTCAAGCCTGTACTTGGAGACGATTGGTATGTCGTTATAGTGAACCTCCCGGCAACTCACATAGACTCCTTGATATTTGTCATATCGGTAACTACAATAATTGCTACCTGATATTCGGTGGGACACAGAATTAACCCTACCTGGCATTATGTTAGCATCAATTAGCGCGTACGTCATCTCAGTTAACAAATCACCCCATTGATCTATTGTGAAATCTTGCCCAACAAATTGTTGCATCGAACAGTAGATAGTAATATGACGTCCCCAATTGTACTCTCCTTGTTCATTATCTTTCAGGCAGCTTGTCTTCATGAATTTCGCCATGCCAAGGTTGTGTTTGATCATGATGGGAAGTAGCCGATTAAAGGCCTCTTTTATGTTGTCATTATGATCATCGATCGATATATGAATTTTCCAGCCTGGCGATTCACTTTCATGATCAATGGCAGATTGGTGTTTAACAGAGATCTGCGTACTGTCAACGGGAGAAATAACATATTCTCCGGCCTCAGTAATTTTTTTTGCAGTTAACACCTGCTCATAAGTAATATTCATTGCCATTAGCCTTTTATATTTAGGATTTTGATCTTATAATCGTTAATATATCACGTATCTAGGGGGCTTCAAGTGTGTTTTTGGTCCTAGTCAATGGGGGCATGCCCCCGAATGGCTGATATCCCCCTAGAATACTAGAGGAAAAATAAGTTTATTTCAGGTCAAAGACTTATTTGGCCTGTGGATTGAGGCGTTTCAGCTTGTTGCAAGCTACTCCTTAGGCCGCTTTTGTTTCCATGTCATCGCCACAGCATTGTGGTGACTTGATTTTGCCGCAATGGTTAGGGCAGGTGGCAATCTTCACTTTACTGCCATCCTCTTTGGTGATTTCGCCATTAACCAATCTCGCATCGCATTTAGCGCAAACAATGTCTTTGATAGCCATGTCGCAGTTAGAACAATGATATTCCATGCTGATTTCTCCTAAGTTAATGAGCATTATTTAATTATAGCTCATTCTGGTCAGTTTATTCAGAATCCACGTAATGGTTAGGAGATTGCCCTAGGAGTTGTGAGGATGCTTTATTTTCGCTGTCATTGAAAATTCTGTTGCAAAGGCGCTTATAACTGCGTAGAATCCCACTTTTTGACGATTAAAGAGATGGCAAATGCAAACTGAAATTCATCCTCAGTATAATGAGATTAAAGTGAGTTGTAGTTGTGGTGTAAACTTCACTACCCACTCAACTCGTCCTGGTGATTTACATATTGAAATATGTTCTGAATGTCACCCATTTTACACCGGCAAGCATAAGCTGATCGATACTGCTGGTCGTGTAGATCGCTTTAAGCAAAAATACGCGAATAAAGGCAAGTCTGACGCATAGTCTTAATTGTGCTAAGATGCTGAAAAGCACAACCCGTCTGACGGGTTGTGCTTTTCTTATTGTGGATCTGTTAACAATCTAGTTTTCCCAACCCCCTATCTAGTCAACTGCGAGCCCAGATAAGCGTTATTGCGAGTGCAGTTAACCGACATTGCGAGCGCAGCGTGGCAACCCAGAGAGTAATAATTAAAGCGGAGCAGCACTGAATTCTCCATGTGGCTTAGCTATCTCGCTATAATGATTATTTTCTGGGTTGCCACGCTGCGCTCGCAATGACAATGCTCGCAATAACCGTTAAATGCGCTCGCAATGACGCTTAAGTGCGCCCCGTCAGAGGTTTGACGTCACGCTCTACAGGCCCCGTGTAAAGCTGCCGAGGACGTCCCAAACGTCGATCAGGGTCGCTGATCATTTCATGCCAGTGAGAGATCCAACCAACCGTGCGGGCGATGGCGAACATGACTGTGAACATGTTACTGGGGATGCCTATAGCGCTTAGGGTGATGCCAGAATAGTAATCGACATTGGGGTAGAGTTTCTTTTGTACAAAATACTCGTCTTCCAGGGCAATTTTCTCTAGTTTCATAGCCAATTTAAAGAGTGGATCATCCTGGCGGCCGGTAGCCTCCAGTACTTCGTAGCAAGTTTTCTGCATGACCTTAGCGCGTGGGTCGTAGTTTTTATAAACGCGATGCCCGAAGCCCATTAGGCGGAAAGGATCGTCTTTATCTTTGGAGCGTTTGATGTATTCGCCGATTTTTGATTCGTCACCGATCTGATGCAACATATTTAAACACGCTTCATTAGCGCCGCCGTGGGCGCGTCCCCATAAAGCGGCAATGCCGGCTGAAATACAGGCAAAAGGATTGGCCCCGGTAGAGCCTGCCAAGCGAACAGTGGAAGTAGAGGCATTTTGTTCATGGTCAGCGTGTAAAGTGAAAATTCGGTCAATAGCTCTTACTAAAACGGGGTTAGGTACCATATTCTCTTCTGTAGGTGTGCTAAACATCATATGTAAGAAATTTTCAGCGAAGGACATCTTGTTGCAAGGATAGACGAAGGGGTGGCCAATTGAATATTTGTAACACATAGCAGCTATAGTGGGTACTTTAGCAATAATGCGGAACGCCGATTTCATCCGGTGCTGAGGATTGTCGATATCCAAAGAGTCGTGATAGAACGCGGAAAGTGCGCCTATGACACCGACTAAAATAGCCATCGGGTGAGCATCGCGTCTAAAGCCATTTAAAAAGCCATGCAATTGTTCGTGCACCATGGTGTGTGCATTAATGTTTTTGATAAAATCTTCATGCTGGGCGGTCGTTGGTAGCTCACCAAACAACAACAAATGGGAGACTTCCATAAAGTCACATTGCTCGGATAGCTGGTCTATAGGGTAGCCACGATAGAGTAGAACGCCCTCGTCACCGTCAATAAAGGTGATTTTGGATTCGCAGGAGGCGGTTGACATATAACCCGGATCAAAAGTAAATACACCGCTTTTGGCTAAAGAGTGGATGTCGATGACATCA
>JBGSSQ010000083.1:0-2210 GCA_041736975.1 Gammaproteobacteria bacterium | reverse complement strand
GGCTAAAGCACGTGCCAACGCGACTCTATGAGACATGCCACCCGATAACTCACCGGTACCTAAGTCACGTGCACCACGTAAACCCACGGCATTAAGTTTCATCAACACTAAATCGCGAATCATGTCTTCCGCCAACTGAGTGTGTTCACGCAGAGGAAAAGCGACATTTTCAAAAACCGTCAAGTTGGTAAACAACCCCCCGCTTTGGAATAACATCCCCATTTGCCGCCGCAGCTTATACAGTTGAGACTGGGATAATTGATGAATATCGGTATCTTCAAATAACACTTGCCCTTGGTCTGGATAAAGCTGTGCACTGATCAAACGCAATAGGGTTGTCTTCCCGGTACCGCTTGGCCCCATAATCGCGGTAATCTTACCCCGACGAATATCCAAAGAAACCCCATCAAAAATGACGCGATCACCCCTAGAGTAATGTAAGTCACGAACACTAACCAATGCTGATGATGTCACCATAGCACCCCCAATGAAAAAAACGATTATGCTGTGTATCACGCTAACCTGTATCGGTCAACTCGTGGCATTGCTATACAGTGTAGAACAGAATCCTACTTTTCACCTAATGCTAACATATGACTCAATGGAAAGTGACACAGCTCTACATCTTCTCGAGCACATCAACGCCCAGAAGACTCAGCCCTTGTTTAAGGGTCCCGGCAACAAGCCCACAAAACACTAGACGACTGTCTTTAGCCTCTGCATCTGGGGCATTTAAAATTTTACAATGCTCATAAAAGCGATGAAACTGAGCAGCCAGCTGATGTAAGTAAGTACACAGTTTATGCACCATCAAATCATCCACCACACGGGCAATAACTTCATGAAACTCTAAAAGATGGATGGCCATCTCATGCTCTATTGCTTCGGTGATCTTAATTTCTGGCAGCAATCGATTTGGGGCTAACGTATATTGTGCCATATCGATTTCGCCACGACGGAATATGGCTTGTATTCTAACGTAAGCGTTTTGTAGATAAGGCGCGGTGTTGCCCTCAAAGGACATTAAACTGTCCCAATCAAAAACATAATCTTTGGTGCGTTCACTGGTTAAATCAGCGTATTTTAAAGCGCCTATTCCAATGGTGTGGGCAATTTGCTTTTTTTCTGCCTCTGATGCACTAGGATTTTTTTCATTGACTATCCGGTACGCACGCTCCTCTGCTTCGTCTAGTAACAGTGATAGACGAATAGATTCACCACTGCGTGTTTTAAAGGGTTTTTTATCTTTACCTAATACTGATCCAAAAGGCATATGCTCAAACTGGACTGGTTTTTTGGCCCAATCTGTGCGTTTTACCGCAGCAAAAACCATATTAAAATGCTGTTCTTGGCGACTATCGGTAACATAAATCAAACGGTCGGCTTGATAGTGGCTCATGCGGTATTTTATGGCGGCCAGGTCGGTGGTGGAATATAAATAACCCCCATCAGATTTTTGAATAATCATCGGCAAAGGCTTTTTCTCACGATCTACATACCCATCCAGGAAGATCACCCAAGCCCCGTCGCTTTTCTCTGCGATGCCAACCTCTACAAGCTCATCAACTATTCCAGGTAGCATAGGGTTATAAAAACTTTCGCCACAATCATCCTGTCGGGTTAACAAAACGTCTAAGCGCTGATAAATTGTCTCAAAATACTGCACACTGATCTCAACCAAATGCTGCCAAATAGACAAGGTTTCTTGATCACCACCCTGTAGTTTGACCACGCGCTCACGCGCCCTATCAGCAAATCCTGCATTTTGATCAAAGGCGATTTTGGCTTTTTGGTACAGTGCTGTCAGATCCGGCATTTCAGTGAGGTCATGCGGAATAATTTTGTTTTCGATCATATACTCAATCAGCATACCAAACTGCGTGCCCCAGTCCCCCAAATGGCTTTGTCTAATCACTTTATAGCCGGCGAAACCCAAAATCCGCACTATAGCATCGCCTATAACCGTAGAACGTAAGTGGCCTACATGCATTTCTTTGGCGATATTCGCTCCGCCGTAATCCACTACCACGATTTTGTCTTGATCTTCCCCAGATCCTACATAGTGCTCTGGTCTACAGCTGGCTAGCTGCCGTGTGACATACTCAGGCGTCAAAGTAATATTGATGAAACCGGGTCCTGCGCTCTCCAGTTTTGCAAAGAGAGGGGCTCCATCAATTTGAGTTTGCGCCAAAGACGTTATCACTCGATCC